>NZ_JBHSQJ010000032.1:0-28946 GCF_042658505.1 Streptacidiphilus monticola
CACTGACCCCCCCTCGGATCCTCTCCCCCGCCCCGTCGGGCGGCCTCGCCCGCAGGGGCGGCGGCCGTCCGTCCCCGGCAGGGGGCACACCCGCGCGGCGCACCGCGCCCGCACCCCCGACGTCACGGCGGCCAGGCACCCCGCCGGGCCATGCCCCCGGGCACACTCCCCCATCGCCGGCCACGCGCGAGCGGAGGGCGGCGCACCAGCCAGACAGCCGGCGGACGGCGACCCCCGGTGGGCAGGACTCATCCGCGTCCGAACCGCCCGGCGCCCAGNACCAGCCAGACATCCCACGGACGGCGACGCCCCGTGCGCCGGGCGCACCCACGCCGCACACCACATCCACACCCCCGCGGACGCAGCGGCCAGGCACCCCGCCGGGCCATGCCCCCGGGCACACTCCCCCATCGCCGGCCACGCGCGAGCGGAGGGCGGCGCACCAGCCAGACAGCCGGCGGACGGCGACCCCCGGTGGGCAGGACTCATCCGCGTCCGAACCGCCCGGCGCCCAGCCGCAGTCCACGGTGCCGGGTGCCGCCTCCGGCGCATCCACACCGCCACGCACGCCGGCGCAGCCGCCGGGCACTCCGCCCGGCGAGACCGTCCTTCCCGCCGGGGCTGCGAGGGGGCCCGAGACCCCCACGGCCGGTCCCACAGGACGGGGGCCCAACCTGCCCGCCGACGCGGCGCAGCCGCCCGGCGCCCCGCCTGCCCTCCCTGCCGGGGAAGCGAGCGCACCCGGGGGCGGCGCTCCGTCGACGCCGGGGCCGCCCGCCGGGGCGGCGCAGCCGACGGGGAGGCCGGGACGCGTACGGCCGGGGGTGAAGGGGCAGCCGCGGCGGGCCCCGCTCGTCGCCGAAGGCGTCGTCCGGCGGTTCGGCGGCGTGGTCGCCGTCGCCGGGGTCAGCCTGAGCGTTCCGCCCGGCGCGGTCACCGGGCTCGTCGGGGCCAACGGCGCCGGCAAGAGCACCCTGTTCGACTGCCTCAGCGGGGCCGCCACCCCGGACGCCGGACGCGTCCTCCTCTCCGGACGTGACGTCACCACCCTCCCCGCCCACCGCCGCGCCCGCCTCGGGCTGCTCCGCGGCTTCCAGCAGATCGCGGTCTTCCCCGGCCTCACCGTCGGCGACAACATCCGCCTCGGCGCCGAACAGGCCGGACGCCGACGCGTCGCCGATCCCGTCGCCGCCACCGACCAGGCGCTGCGCACCCTGGGGCTCACCCACCTGCGCGACCACCCCGCCACGGACCTGCCCACCGGGACCCTGCGCCTGGTCGAGCTGGGGCGTGCCCTCGCCGCCGCGCCCGCGGTCCTGCTGCTGGACGAGCCCGCCGCCGGGCTCGACCGCGCCGAGACGGAGCGGCTGACCGCCCTGCTCCGCCACCTCGCGGACGACGGGCTGGCGCTCCTCCTCGTCGAGCACGACCGCGACCTGGTCGACCGGATCGCCGACCGCGTCTGCCTCATGACGAACGGTCAACTCCTCACGCCGGCCGCACCGGTGGCCGCCCATGGCGCTTGAGATCGCCCTGCGCGCCGCCAGGGTCCGCTACGGCCCGCTGGAGGCCCTGCACGCGCTGGACCTGCCGATCGCCAGAGGCGCTCTGACGGTCCTGCTCGGCCCCAACGGCAGCGGCCGCAGCAGCGCGCTGGGCGCGCTCGCGGGATCGGTGCGGCTGCACGGCGGACACGTCGAGTGGTACGGGGGCGGCGACACGCCCCGCGTCGTGACCCGGATGCCCGCGTACCGGCGCGCCACCGAACTCGGCCTCACCCTGCTGCCGGCGACCCGCGCGGTCTTCCCCGACCTCGACGTCGCGGAGAACCTGCGGCTGCTCGGCAGTCCTGACGGTGCGTCAAGCCTCTTCCCGGAGCTCGTGCCGCTGCGCGGCCGCATCGCCGGGACGCTGTCGGGCGGGGAGCAGCGGATGCTGGCACTCGGCTGCGCGCTGACCGGCCCGTCGCGGCTGCTGCTCCTGGACGAGCCCGGTCTCGGCCTCGCGGAGGAACCGCTGGCCCGGGCCCGAGCGGCGATGGCGGACGCGGTCGCGGCGGGCCGGACGGTGGTCGTGGCGGAGCAGACGCTTCCGCCGGGCCTCGCCGCGGACCTCGTCTACGTGCTGCACCGGGGGAACCTCGCGGCCGCGGGCGAGCCGGGCACGCTGCCGCTCCCCTGAGCCTCAGCGCAGCCGCAGCACGGTACCGAGCCGCAGGCGGTCCGGATCACGCCCGACGACCTGGCGGTTGCGCTGGTACAAGGCGGTCCAGCCGCCGGGGAGATGGAAGCGCGCGGCGATCTTCGACAGCGTGTCCCCGGACTGCACCACGTAGCTGGCCGGCACCGAGGTCGGCCCGGGCGTCGGCCCCGTGGGCCGGGGGCTCGGCGTCCCGGCTGTCGGCCCGGGCTGCGGGGTGGAGGTCCTCGTGGGCCGCGCGGTCGGCTTCGCCGAGGGCGACGTGCCGGGCCCAGCAGTCACGGTCGGCCTCCCCGAGGGCATGCTCGTGGGTCGCACCGTGGGGGTCGCGGCCGGCTTCGCCGACGCGCTCGGCTTGGCCGACGGCACCGCCGTCGGCGGCCCGGTCGGCCGTACCGTCGGAGGCGCGGCCGTCGGCTTCGCCGAGGTACTCGCCGTGGCCGAGGGCCTGCCCGTCGGCCTCACCGGAGGCTTGGCCGTGGGCACCGCCGTCGGGGCCGCGCTTGTCGGCTTCGCCGACGTACTCGGTCCCGCCGAAGGCCTGCTCGTCGGCCCGCTCGTCGGCCTGCCTGTCGGCCGCGGCGTCGGTGTGGCAGGGGGCCTCGGCGTCCGGGTCACGGTCGGCGTGGGCGTCGGCTTCCCCGACGGGGTGGGGCGTGGCGTGGGAGTCGGGGTCGGGCGGCCGGTGAGGCCCAACTGGCGGGAGCAGGACGGCCACGCGCTCCAGCCCTGCCACGACAGGATCTTCTCCGCCACCGCGATCTGCTCGCCCCTGGTGGCCAGGTCGGGCCGTTTCGCGTAGCGCAGACCGCCCGCCTCGCGCCACGTCTCGACGCTGATCTGGAGGCCCCCGTAGTACCCGTTCCCGGTATTCACGTGCCACCGGCCCGAGCTCTCGCACATGGCGAGCCGGTCCCACACCGATGTCGAGACGGCGTCAGCCGCCAGCCGCGGTGCCGCGCACACGAGCAGCGCCGCACCGGCGACGATGACTTTCCTGGCTATGCCCATGCCATCTGACGCTAGGTCAGACAATCCGACGAATCGCCTGCGCTCACCCCCGCGACACGCACAGGACCACCCGAACGCCGCAGCGCGGCACCCCCGTCGAGAAGGGAACCGCGCTGCGAGTCTGGGAGAACGGCGACGTGACTGTGCGTCAGACGTTCAGGTGCTGACCCGGGAAGATCAGGTTCGGGTTGCCGCCGATGACGGCCTTGTTCTTGGCGTACAGCGCCTTCCAGCTCTCGCCGTACTTGGCGGCGATCTTGCTCAGCGTGTCGCCGGACTTCACGGTGTAGCCGCCCTTGGCGCTGCTCGCAGCGCCGTTGCCGACCGACTTCTTCGTCGTGCCCTGGCTGCTCGAGCCGGTGCTCGTCTTCGTGGAGCTCTGCTGGTAGCCGGACGACGTGCTCTTGTGCGCGGTGGTGCTGCTGGAAGCGGTGGACACGTTGGCCGCCGCGCCGCCCCGGGTGAGGCCGGCCTTCACCGAGCAGACCGGCCAGGCGCCGGGGCCCTGGGAGGCCAGCACCTTCTCGGCCACGGCGATCTGCTGGCCCTTGGTGGCCAGGTTCGCGCTGGACGCGTAGGCGCCGCCGCCGTAGGCCAGCCAGGTGCTCTTGGTGAACTGCAGGCCACCGTAGAAGCCGTTGCCCGTGTTGATGGACCAGTTACCGCCCGACTCGCACTGGGCGACCCTGTCCCAGGTGGAGACGGAGGCGGCGCTGGCGGAGGTCGCGGTGGCCAGGCCGGCGATCACGGGGGCGGCGACCACGGCGCCGGTCACGGCGGCGATGCGGACGCGGGTCTTCGACGGACGGAAGTTCATGAGATCCCTCTCGACAGCCCCGGGCAGGTCTCCCGCGGACGGCCGCCCCGCGCACTCCTCAGGTGCGCCGGCGGTCCGGACTCCGCGGCCTCGCTTCCGGACGGTCGGCCGCACTTCGGGCGGACCGGCACGTCCGGGGTCTCCCGCCACTCGCCGCCTGCCTGTCTTCCTCCGCTCGGGGAGGTGCAGTCGGCGGGCACGGCCCGTGGACGACCACGGACCGCGCAGAGGCGGGTGAACCCGGGTGGCGCTCGTTGCGCCGGGTTCGAACGTAGGCAAGGGCCGTGCCAGTCCCAAACCCCCGCGAATTCGCGCAGTTCGCACGGGCGTTACCGCCAGTACGCCGCCTCGGGAACACGGCAGGATGTCCGTTTTGCCCGCCCGGTGAGCTCCGAGTTCCCGGATTTCGCCCCGAATTCCGTGAAACGGACCACAGTTGACGGCATGTGAGCTGCCGCACAGTTCGACGCACCGTCACCGGCCGACCGCCCGCGGTCACTCGAACTGTGCGCTCGCCGTGAACACATGGCCCGGAACCGTGACCCCGAGCACATCCGGCCCGTTTGTCATGACGCGACTTACTGCGACCTGTGAGACCAAGGAGCTTCGAGTGCAGTGCATGATCGACGTCAGCGACGAGGTCCGCGCCGAGATCGGTGACGACGAGGCGGACCGGCTGGTGCAGGGAGACTCGGCTCCCCACCGTTACGACTGCACGTCATGCCGGGCCCCGGGCGACATCACCGTGGACCCGACAGCGACCGTCCTCTTCGTCGGCGAGGAGACCGCGGTCCTCGCCTTCGCCCACAGCCGCTGCATCCCCTCGCAGGTGGTGCCCGTGGCGGAGGAGCAGTTGCAGGGCGCGATGGCCGGAGTCGCCACCGGCGCACCGGCGTTCGAGCAGCCCTACCCGACCGTGCCGCCGCCCGCTCCGGCGCCGGACACCGCCCAGCCGGCGGTGCTGGGCGTGACCTGCGGCCTGGTGCTGTGCCAGCAGGGCCGCTGGGCCGGCCAGCCCCGGGCCGCGGTGGTGATCGAGCCCACCGGGCCGGTCGGCCGTCCCGGGATGCTCGTCGGCGAGGACGCGTTCCTGGAGCTGCTGGGTGACCACGGCTTCGCCATGGTCACGGACGTGGACGTGCCCCCGGCCACGCTGCCCGGCTGGTCGGTGCTGATGGCCATGGGCCAGCTGCACGCCATCCTGCAGCCGGTCCCCGGCGGCAGCCCGGCCGCCTGGTGGCGGGCGCACTCCCCGCTCCAGGTCACCGACGCCTGGCGCTCGGCGGCGCGGCAGCACTCCGAGGTCCTGGTGCTGGCGGCCCCGGCGGGCAGCATCGGCCGCCAGCCGCGCGAGGACCTGCTCCGCCTCGCCCTGGACCAGGCGGCCCGGGCCGGCGTGCTGACCGGCGCGGTCATGCCGCTCGCGGGGACCTGACCGCGAGCACCCGCATCCGTGCGGACGCTGAATCGTTGGACAGTACGTGACCTTCGACTACTTCCCCCCGCCCCGCCGGGAGGCCGACTGGGTCCGCGTGCCCCAGCCCGCCGCGTCCGGCTACCAACCCACCCAGGTGCTCACGCCTCAGGCGGCGGCGCCCCCGCGGGCGGAGGGGACGCCGATCTACGACGCGCTGTACGAGGAGTTCCGGCGCCTGTTCCGCACGCTGCCCGGCGACCGGGCGGGCGAGGAGAACCTCCAGTTCCGCGGCTTCTCCGCTCCGAGCGGCGGCCGCCACCGAGTCGTCTCCTCGTACCTGTCCCTCACGGCTGGGGCGCCCTGAGGGGCGCGAGGATCCCCCACCCTTAGGCGGGAGGTGCCCCAGCGCGAGCAACACACCACCGGGGAGGTCCGACCTCATCTGCGGGACGAACCTCCGCGAGTGGTGCGTTCCTCGCGCTGGGGGCACCTCCCGCCCCTCAGGGCGCGCCTATCGGGCGTTCGCCACCTGAACGCAGCGCACCGTGTGTCCCGGGCCGACCTGCTGCACCCGAACGGGCCTGGCGCACGCGGCCGTTGCCAGGGGACAGCGCCCACGGAAGGCGCAGCCCTCATCCCGGGGCGGCTGCGCCCCCCGCGCCGTGGAAGGTGCGACCGCCCCGCCCGAGCGTCCGCGCGCCGCCGCGGCCAGCAGCTGCGTGTAGGGGTGACGCGGCGTCAGGATCACGTCGTCGCTGGGGCCGTGTTCCACGACACGCCCGCGGTACATCACCATCACCTCGTCCGAGAAGTGCCGCGCCGTGGCCAGGTCGTGCGTGACGTAGAGCAGGGCCAACTGCCGCTGCCGGCGGGCCCGGTCGAGCAGGTTCAGGATCTCCAGCCGGATCGAGACGTCCAGCATCGACACGGGCTCGTCCGCCAGAAGCACCCGCGGCTCGGTCGCCAGCGCCCGCGCGATGGCGACCCGCTGCCGCTGGCCGCCGGACAGTTCGTGGGGGCGCTTGCGGGCCACGTCCCCGGCCGGGACCAGGTTCACCGACTCCAGCAGCTGCGCCACCGCCGCGTCCGCCTCCCCGCCCCTGCGGGCGCGGTGCGTCGCGAGCAGCGGACGGCGTAGGTGGTGGTCCACGGTGTGCGCGGGGTTGAGCGAGGCGAAGGGGTCCTGGAAGACCATCTGGACCGCTCGTCGGTACTCCTCCCCGGAGACCTTCTCCCTCCCCTCCAGCCGCACCGAGCCTGCCGTGTGCCTGACCAGCCGCGAGAGGGCGCGCACGACCGTGGACTTGCCGCTGCCGCTCTCGCCGACCAGGGCGAGCGTGTCCCCCGCCCGCAGCGACAGCGACAGCGCGTCCACCGCGCGGAACGGGCGGCCGCCGCGGCCGGGGTAGTCGACCGTCAGGTTCCGTACCTCGAGGGCGGGTTCAGTGCTCACCGACGACAGCTCCCTCCAGATGGCAGGCCGCGCTGCGGCCGGCTCCCACGTCCCGCAGGACCGGATGCGTGCTCCGGCACGGCTCGAAGGCGTGCTCACAGCGGTCCACGAAGGGGCAGCCCTCCAGCGGCAGCCGCAGGTCCGGCGGGGAGCCGGGGATGCCGCGCAGTTCGCGCCGCGGACCGAGCAGGTCGGGGAAGGACCGCAGCAGGCCCTGCGTGTAGGGGTGGGCGGGCCGCGCCGCCAGTTCCGCCGCGGGGGCGTACTCGACGACCTCTCCGGCGTACATGACCGCCAGCCGGTCGCTGACGTCCAGCAGCAGCCCGAGGTCGTGCGTGATGAAGACGACGCTGAATCCCAGCCGCTCCCGCAGCCGTTCGACCTCGTCGAGGATCTCGCGCTGCACCACGACGTCCAGCGCCGTGGTCGGCTCGTCCATGACGACGATCTCCGGGTCCAGCGCCAGCGCCATCGCGATCACTACGCGCTGCCGCATGCCGCCGGACAGCTCGTGCGGGAAGCTGCGCAGCCGGGCCGGGTCGATGCCGACCATCTCCAGCAGCTCCGCGGACCGCTCCGCCCGCTGCCGCGCGGTCATCGCGGGTCGGTGGGCGCGGAAGATGTCGTGGAACTGCTTCCCCACGCTCGTCACCGGGTTGAGGGCGTTCATCGCGCTCTGGAACACCATGGAGAGCTTGTTCCAGCGGAAGGTGCGCAGTTCCTCCCCCTCCAGCGCTAGCAGGTCGGTCTCCTTCCCTTCCCGGTCCCGGTAGAGCACCCGGCCTGCGGTGAGCCGGGCCGGGGGCTTGAGCATCCGGGTCACCGCGTAGGCCAGCGTTGACTTGCCGCAGCCCGACTCGCCCGCGATGCCGAGGAGTTCGCCGCGCCGCAGTTCCAGGCTGACGTCGCGGACGGCCCGCGTCGGCCGCTCCCCCGCGTACTCGACGCTGACGCCCTCGACCCGCAGCACCGTCCCGCGCTCGTCCGTGGGGCTCATGACGACCTCCGCAGCCGGGGGTTGAGCACCTCGTCGAGCCCGAAGTTGACCAGCGCCAGGGCGGCGCCGACCAGGGCGATGCACAGCCCCGGCGGCACGAACCACCACCAGGAGCCGCCTGACAGCGCCTCCGCGTTCTGCGCGAAATACAGCATGTTGCCCCAGGTGAGGTCGAGCGGGTTCTCCAGGCCGAGGAAGGCCAGGCCGGCCTGGGTGAGGATGGCGAAGATCACCGCGAAGATGAACTGCGAGACGATGATGGCGAGTTCGTTGGGCAGGATCTCGACCAGCACGATCCTGGTCCGGCTCTCCCCGTAGAGCCGGGCCGCCAGCACGTAGTCGCGGCTGCGCAGGGAGAGCGTCTGCGCCCGGAGCACCCGGGCCGAGGCCGCCCAGCTGGTCAGCGCGATGATCAGGATGGTGGCCGGCTGGCCGCCGCCCTTGGCGTAGGAGGCGACGACGATGACCAGCGGCAGTCCGGGTATCACCAGGAAGACATTGCTGAGCAGGGACAGCAGCTCGTCGGCCCAGCCGCCGAGGAAGCCGCCGCCGATGCCGATGACGATGGAGACGGCGGTGGCGACCAGCCCGGCCACGACGCCGATCAGCAGCGAGCCCCGGGTGGACACGACAAGCTGGTCCAGCACGTCCTGGCCTATCTGGGTGGTGCCCAACCAGTGTGCGGCGGAAGGTCCTTGGCCCAGATCGGTGCTGGTGGCCTGAGGGTCCCCGGCGAAGAGCGGACCGATCAGGCCGAACAGCGCGAAGAACAGCAGCACGCCGAGGCCGAGCCGCAGCCGCCGGGAGCGCAGCGCGCCGCGCAGGCGGCCGCGCGTGCCGGCGGCAGGGACCGGGGCGAGGGTGGAGACGGCGGTTGCGGTCATCGGGCCTGCCTTGTCCGGGGGTCGACGAAGCCGTAGAGCAGGTCGACCAGGAAGTTGGCGGCGAGCACGGCGAGCGTGATCACCAGGAACACGGCCTGCATCAGCGGGTAGTCGTTGTTGTTGACGGCGGTGAGCAGGGTGTAGCCCATGCCGGGGTAGGAGAAGACGATCTCCATGACCAGGGAGCCGCTGATCACGAAGCCCAGTGAGATGGCGAAGCCGGCGGCCGAGGGCAGCACCGCGTTGCGGGCGGCGTAGCCCAGCATCACGGTGCGCGGACGCAGGCCCTTGGCCTCGGCGGCGGCGACGTAGTCCTCGGCCAGGGTGGAGACCATCATGTTGCGCATGCCGAGCAGCCAGCCGCCGACCGAGCTGAGCACGATCGTCAGCGCGGGCAGCAGGGCATGGCCGAGGGCCGAGGTGAGGAAGGCCCCGTTGAAGCCGATCTCGGTGCTGGGGTCGTAGCCGCCGTTCTGCGGGAACACCGGCCACACCTCGGTGAACAGGTAGAGCAGCAGCAGGGCCAGCCAGAAGTACGGCACGGCGGTGAGGAAGGTGGTGGCGGGCACCAGGCCGTCGAGCCAGGTGCCGCGCTTCCATCCGGCGACGGTGCCCAGGGTGAGCCCGATCACCACGCTGATCACGGTGGCCAGGCCGACCAGGACCACCGTCCACAGGATGCAGCCGCGCAGCACCGTGGTGACCGGCGTCGGGAAGTAGCTGATGGACAGTCCGAACTTCAACTGGGCGACCGAGACCAGGTAGTCCCAGTACTGGACCAGCAGGTTGCCGTGGCCGAGCCCGAGCATCCGGGCCACGGCGTCGTGCATGCCGTCGGGGACCGGTCCCTGTTGCTGCAGCCGGGAGAGGATGATCTCCACGGGGTCGCCCGGGATCAGCCGCGGCAGGAAGAAGTTGAGGGTCAGCGCGAGCCAGGCCGCGACGGCGTAGAAGCCCAGCTTGCGGAGCAGGTAGCGCATGCGGGCCTACTTGGCGGTGACGGGCTCGAGCCGCATGGCCACCCAGCCGGCGTCGGGGAAGAGCCAGACGGAGGGTGCGGCGTACGGGTTGTCCGCGGTCGGGAAGCCCTTGACGTTGTTGCCGTTGAACTCGGCCTCGTTCTGGGCGTCCATCAGCGGGATCAGCGGCATGTCCTTGACGAACTGCTGCTGGATCTTCGCGAACCAGGTCTTCTGCTGGTTGACGTCGGTGGTGGCGCCGATGCGGTCCAGCGCCTCGTCGACGACGGCGGACTTGTAGCGGCCGTAGTTGCCGCCGGTGGTCTGCTGGCCGATGGGCTTGGCGATCCGACTGTCCAGCATCTGCGCGTAGTAGGCGCGCGGGTCGGGGGTGTACCCGTAGTTGCTGAGCAGCATCTCGAAGTTGCCCGACGCCTGGTCCGCCGCCCAGGTGTTGTACGCCTCGGCGGTGACCTTCAGCTCGATGCCGGCCTTCTTCAGCTGCTGCTGCGCCAGTTGGTCGATGGACAGGTAGTCGGTCCAGCCGGAGACGGTCTTCACGGTGATGCTGAGCCGCTTGCCGTCCTTGGCCCAGTAACCGTCGGAACCGCGGGTGTAGCCGCTTGCCCTGAGGTATGCGTCCACCTTTTCCTGGCCGGTCTCGAAGCTGGTGGGAACGGAACTGTCCTGGATCGATGAGTAGTTGGGGAGCAGCAGGGCGGAGGGGTTGGTGGCGGGGGCCTGGCCGTCGTAGACGGACCTGCTCATGAAGTCCCGGTCCACGGCCGCGCTGATCGCCTTGCGGACGTTGGGGTCGGCGGTCGGCCCCTGGGCCGCGTTGGGGACGAAGAACGTGACCGCGAGCGGGATGTTGACCAGGGTGAACTTGGGGTCCTTGGCCAGGTAGTTCTTCTGGATGTCCGGGATGAACCCGCCGGACCAGTCGGTCTTCCCCGAACTGATGGCGGCGTCGATGCTGTTGTTGCCGTTGAAACCGAGGTAGCGGATCTCCTTGAACTTCGGATAGCCGGCGAAGTAGTAGTCCTTGCGCGCCGCGAGCGTGAGCACGCTGGTGGCCACGGACTTCACGGTCCACGCCCCGGTGCCCACCGGCTTGCTGTTGAGCGTGGTGGTGCGCTGGTCGACGGGGATGGCGGACCAGACGTGCCTGGGCAGGATCAGCGTCTTGCCCAGGACGAAGTACTCCTTGGTGTAGGCGGGTTGGCTGAACTTGAGCACGACGCCGTCGCCGCCCTCGGTGGCGACGGAGGACAGCGGCAGGCCGTAGGCGTTGAGCGCCTGGCTGTCGATGGCGTTCTGGAAGCTGAACGCGACGTCGTCGGGGGTGAGCGGCTGCCCGTCGCTCCACTTCACCCCGGAGCGGATCTTGATGTGCAGGGTGGTGCCGCCATCGGCCCAGCTGAAGCTGGTGCCCAGCCAGGGGTGGACGTCGCCTGCCTTCATCGTGTTGTAGAAGAACAGCGGCTCGTAGATGAGGCCGTCGGTGGCCTGCATCTGGTTGGGCGAGAAGGGGTTGAAGTTGGCCGTGAAGGTGTTGGCCCCGGTGGCCACGGTCAGGACACCCTGCTGCACCGAGGCGGAGGGGCCCTTGGACCCGGCACTCCCACCGCAGGCGGCGAGGGCCCCGGAGAGGGCGAGGACGGCGGCGGCGGCGAGCAGACGGCGGCGTCTGGGCGTTGCAGGCATGGGCATGGCAAGCGTGGGCATGGAAGTCCCCTGGAGGCGTGGCGGGTTGACGACAGGGCAGAGCTGCGTCGCTCGACGGCCGCAGGTGGTCCGCACACCGGGCAGCCGGAGCCGACAGGGTCTGGCGCCGAAAACGTAGGTCGGTGCTGACGGACTGTCAATGCCCCTGTATTGATTTTCTGCGGACCCCGCGCGGATACTGCTGAACCGGTTTTGTGAAATCCCCAGGCCATCCCGGACAAGGAGCCCCGTGAAGCGACCCACCATGCAGGACATCGCAGCCCGCGCCGGGGTGACCAAGGCCGCGGTGTCCTTCGCCCTGAACGGCCGCCCGGGCGTGTCCGAGCCGACGCGCAGACGCATCCTGGCGATCGCCGACGAACTCGGCTGGCAGCCGAGCGCCGCGGCGGTGGCACTGTCGGACGGCCGCGCGGACGCCTTCGGCCTGGTGGTGGACCGCCCGGCGAGCACGCTGGGCCTGGAGCCCTACTTCATGCAGCTGATCTCCGGCATCCAGTCCGAACTGTCCACCACGGCAACGCCGTTGCTGTTCACCATGGCCGAGGACCAGCAGGCCGAGCTGGCCACCTACCGGTCGTGGTGGGCCCGCCGGCGGGTGGACGGAGTTTTCCTGGTCGACATGCGCGACCCCGACCCCCGGGTGCCGGTGCTGACCGAACTCGGCATGCCGACCCTGGTCATCGGCTCCCCGGCGACGGCCGGCGGCCTGCCCGCCATCTGGCACGACGACGCCGCCGCGGCCCGGACCGTCCTGGCCCACCTGACCGGACTCGGCCACCGCCGCATCGGCCGCGTCAGCGGGCCCGAGCAGCTGCACCACACCCGCGTCCGCGGCGACGCCTTCGCGGCGGGCGCGGCGGAGCTGGGCCTGGAGTACGTGACGGTGCCCGCCGACTACAGCGGCGAGGCCGGCGCGCAGGCGACCCGCGCCCTGCTCTCCCGCGACCCGCGCCCGACGGCGATCGTGTACGACAACGACGTCATGGCCCTGTCCGGTCTCACGGCGACGCAGAGCCTGGGCCTGTCCGTGCCGGGCGACGTCTCCCTCGTCGCCTGGGACGACTCCGCGCTCTGCGGCCTGGTCAACCCGCCCCTGACCGCGCTCAGCCGCGACATCGCCGCGTACGGCGCGCACGCCGCCCGCCAGCTTCGCGCGCTCGCCGCGGGCACGCCCGTCGGCGACCTCCAGGACCCCGCCCCCCTCCTCATCCCCCGCGGCAGCACGGGGCCCCTTTAGGGGCGCGGTGAACTGCGCGAGTAACACACCACGCGCGGAGGTTCGACCCTGATTGCAGGCCGGACCTCCGCGAGTGGTGTGTTGCCCGCGCAGTTCACCGCGCCCCCGGGGGGTTCCATGGCTAATCCGGTTTATCGAATTTCCGTCGAAGGCCGCACAGGGGGTTGTCACTAAACCGGTGCAGTGCTTCCATGGCTCCACCTCGGGTCCGAACCGTCCGCAGCGGTCCCGGTCGTCGCGTCACCCGCTCTTCCGAGGAGAATCCGCCATGCACCGCAACTCCCCCCGCCTGCCGGGCACTTCATGGCTCGGGGCCAACTTCTGGTCCCGGGCCGGCGGCCCGCTCATGTGGCGGGGGTACCAACCCCACGTCGTCGACGAGGAGTTGGCCGTCCTCAAGGCCCACGGGCTCAACCTCACCCGGTCCTTCTTCTACTGGCCCGACTTCATGCCCGCCCCCGACCGCGTGGACGAGGAACTCTGCGCCCACTACGCCGACTTCCTGGACCGCCACCAGGCCCACGGGCTCCGGACCGTGCCCACGTTCATCGTCGGGCACATGTCCGGCGAGAACTGGGACCCCGTCTGGCGCAACGGGCGCGACCTCTACACGGACGTGTGGATGGTCGGCCGCCAGGCCTGGTTCGCCAAGGAGATGACCCGTCGTTTCAAGGATCACCCCGCCGTCGCCGCGTGGCTGGTCACCAACGAGATGCCGATCTACGGCGCACGGGAGACCGCCACTCCGGAGACCGTCTCCGCCTGGTCCGAGGCCATGGTCAACGCCGTCCGCGCCGCCGGGGCCACCCAGCCCGTCAGCCTCGGCGACGGGGCCTGGGGCCTGGAGAACTCCGGGCACGACAACGGCTTCCGGCTCCGGCACAGCGCCGAGGTCTGCGACTTCCTCGGCCCGCACGTCTACCGCATGGAGGACGACCCGGTCCGCCAGCACCACGCCGCCGCCTGGGCCTGCGAGCTCAGCAGCACCTTCGGGCTGCCCGTGGTGCTGGAGGAGTTCGGCGTCTCCAGCGACTTCGTCTCCGGGGCCAACGCCGCCCACTACTACCGGCAGGTCCTGCACAACTCCCTGCTGGCCGGCGCCACCGGCTGGGTCGCCTGGAACAACACCGACTACGACGACCTGGCCCACCAGCCGCCCTACCTGCACCACGCCTTCGAGATGCACTTCGGCCTGACCGACCGTCACGGCCGGGCCAAGCCCCAGCTTCTCGAGATGCGGCGGTTCGGCGAGCTGCTGGACCGGATCGACGCTCCGCGCGTCCGCCGCGCCGACTCCGACACCGCGCTGGTGGTCACCTCCTACCTGGACACGCTCTACCCCTTCACCCGGGCCGAGGACCGGGCCGCCGCGCACACCGTGCTGCGGCAGGCATGGGTCTCCGCCCGGCTCGCGGACGCGCCGCCCGCGCTGACCCGCGAGAGCGAGGGGCTCGCCGAAGGGGCCCGGCTCTACCTGGTCCCCTCGGTCAAGCAGCTGCTCTCCCCCACCTGGTACCAGCTGGAGGAGCGTGCCCGCGCCGGGGCCACCGTCTACGTCTCCTACTCCCCCGGCAGCCACGACGAGCAGCGCGGTCCCTGGTACGCGCACCTCGACGAACTGTTCGGCGTGCAGCACCAGTTGGAGTACGGCCTGGTCAACCCGATCGAGGACGAGGAGGTCGAGTTCACGCTGACCCGGCCCTTCGGCACCCTGGCCGAGGGCGCGGTGCTCCGCTTCCGTGCCGCCGGGGACGCCAACTGGCGCGTCTTCCTCCCCGTCGTCCCCACGGACGCGGAAGTGCTCGCCGAGGACGCCCGCGGCCGACCGGCCCTGCTGCTGCGCCGGGTGGGCGAGGGCAGCGTCGTGCTCTGCACCTATCCCATCGAACAGATGGCCGCGGCGACCCCGCACGTCAACCCCGAGGACACCAGCACCCTCTACGACGCCCTGGCCGCCCATGCCGGGGTGCGCCGACCGGTCAGCGTCGCCGACCCGCGCGTGGCCGTGGACCGACTGGTGCACGAGGACGGCCGCCAGTTCGTCTTCCTGGTGAGCCAGACCCGCACCGAACTGACCGTCAAGCCCTCCCTCGCCGAAGGCGGTTCGCTACGGACCCTCGACGGCACACCCGCCGACCAGCTGCCCCTTCCCCCGTACGGGGTCTTCGTGCTCGAATGGCATCCCCTCACGACTCCCCTCATGCCGACGGAATCCACCACGACCGACCGGAGCTGACCCCTGTGGCGCTGACCGACCTTCCCTACGCCGAGCTCGTCGACTACCGGCCCGAGGTGCCGGAACCCGCTGACTTCGACGCCTTCTGGGACCGTACGCTCACCGAGGCCCGCGCACACGCGAACGACCCCGTGCTCACCCCTGTGAGGGACACGTTCCTGACGGCCGTTGACGTGTTCGACGTTCGTTTCCCCGGCTGGAACGGCGAACCCGTCGCCGCCTGGCTGCTGCTGCCCAAGGGCGCCACCGATCCGCTGCCGGTGATCGTCAAGTACATCGGCTACAGCGGCGGCCGCGGCCTGCCCACCGACCACCTGCTGCCGCCGGCCGCGGGCTACGCCCACCTGGTGGTGGACAGCCGCGGCCAGGGCCAGGACACCCCGGACCGGGGCGAGGGCACCGGCACCCAGTGGGTCGAGGGCTTCATGACCCGCGGCATCGACGACCCGCACCACCACTACTACCGCCGCCTGATCACCGACTGCGTCCGGGCCGTGGACGCGGTCCGGAGCCTGCCGCAGATCGACCCCGCCCGGGTCGTCGTCTCCGGCGGCAGCCAGGGCGGCGGGCTCAGCCTGGCCGTCGCCGGCCTGGCCGGGGACCTGGTCGCCGCCGCGCTGCCGGACGTCCCGTTCCTGTGCTACTACCGTCGCGGCGCGGACATCTGCGACGCCGGCCCCTACGTCGAGCTGGCCAAGTACCTGCGCTGGCACAGCCGGGAGAAGGTGGAGCAGACCTTCGCCACGCTCGACTACTTCGACGGCGTCCACTTCGCCACCCGGGCCAGCGCACCGGCCTTGTTCAGCGTCGGCCTGATGGACCCGATCTGCCCCCCGTCCACCGTCTACGCGGCCTACAACCGCTACGCCGGACCGGCCGAGATCAGCGTCTGGCGCTACGCCGACCACGGCGGCGGCTACGGCTCCTCGGCCCCCGTCCAGCTGGCCTGGCTGGACCGCAACGGGCTCTCACCCAAGGAGAGCTGACGCTCCGTAGACCCGTGTGGCAGCATGTGGGCTGCGCCGTCGCCCGGCGCAGCCCAGTCGTCACGGGAGGGGAGCCCGGATGGCACGCGAGAAGGGCCCGAAGCGGGAGCGCAGGCCGCGCACGCGGGGGCAGAAGATCCGGCGGGGGATCCTGATCGGCGTCGCCGTCGCGGTCGCCGTCACGGGGGGCGTGGCCGCCTGGGGCTACACCCACCTGCAGGGGAACCTGAAGAGCATCGACATCGACAAGGCCGTGGGCCCGGACCGCCCGGCCCAACTCCCCAGCGGCGGGCAGGACATCCTCGTCCTGGGCTCCGACTCCCGTTCCGGGCTCAACGGCGACGTCATCGGCCAGCACGAGGACATCGGCGCCCGCTCCGACACGGCCATGGTGGTGCACATACCCAAGGGCCGGAACAGCGCCGTCGTGGTCAGCATCCCCCGCGACACCCTGGTGGACCGGCCCGCCTGCACCACTCCGCAGGGCAGGCAGCTGCCGGCCGCCCACGGGGTCATGTTCAACTCGATCTTCAGCGTGGGCGGCCCGCCCTGCACGGTCAAGGCCGTGGAGAAGATGACCGGCCTGCGCATGGACCACTATGTGGAGATCGACTTCTCCGGCTTCAAGGGCCTGGTCGACGCCATGGGCGGGGTGGACATCACCGTGCCGCAGGCGATCCACGACAAGTACACCAACCTGGACATCCCCGCCGGGACCTCCAAGCTCGACGGCACCCAGGCCCTCGCCTTCGTGCGCACCCGATACAGCGTGGGCGACGGCAGCGACCTCGGCCGGATCCAGATGCAGCAGCAGTTCCTGTTCTCGGTGCTGACCCAGCTGCGCGCGAGCGACGCGCTCACCGACCCGGTCAAGCTCTACCGCATCGGCGACGCCGCCACCCGCGCCATCACGACCGACTCCGACCTGGGCTCGCTCACCAGCCTGCTGGACTTCGTCCGCAGCATGAAGGGGCTCAACGCCGGCACCCTGCAGACCGTGATGATGCCGGTCGTCTACGACACCGCGCACTACGGCCGGGTGGACCCGGCCCAGCCGCAGGACTCCGAGCTGTGGCAGGCGCTGCGGAACGACCGGCCGATCCCAGCCTCGGCGAGGACCTCCCCCGCCCACGGAACCGTCAACACCGGTACCGCGAACGGGGGCTGACCCTGCGTCAGGCCGGGCTGGCAGGCCGTCACTTCTTGCGCTGGTTGCGCTTCTCGCGCACCCGCACCGAGATGGAGATCGGCGTGCCGACGAAGCCGAACTCCTCACGCAGCCGGCGCTCGATGAAGCGCCGGTACCCGGCCTCGATGAAGCCGGAGGCGAAGAGCACGAACCGCGGCGGCTTGGTGCCGGCCTGGGTGCCGAACAGGATGCGCGGCTGCTTGCCGCCGCGGACCGGGTGCGGGTGGGCGGCGACCAGCTCACCGAGGAAGGCGTTGAGGCGGGCGGTGGGGACGCGGGTCTCCCAGCCCTCCAGCGCGGCCTCGATCGCGGGGACCAGCTTCTCCATGTGGCGGCCGGTCTTCGCCGAGACGTTGACCCGGGGCGCCCACTGGACCTGCACCAGGTCCTGTTCGATCTCGCGCTCGAGGTAGTAGCGGCGCTCCTCGTCGATCTTGTCCCACTTGTTGTAGGCGATCACGACGGCGCGGCCGGCCTCGACGGCCATGGAGATGATCCGCGTGTCCTGCTCGGCCAGCGTCTCGCTGGCGTCGACCAGGACGACGGCGACCTCGGCCTTCTCCAGCGCGGCGGCGGTGCGCAGCGAGGCGTAGAAGTCCGCGCCCGCGGTCTGGTGCACCCGGCGGCGGATACCGGCGGTGTCGATGAACTTCCAGGTCTTGTCGCCGAGGGTGATCAGCTCGTCCACCGGGTCGCGCGTGGTGCCGGCCAGCTCGTTGACGACGACCCGGTCCTCCTTGGCCACCTTGTTCAGCAGCGAGGACTTGCCGACGTTCGGACGGCCGATCAGCGCCACGCGACGCGGGCCGCCGAGGATCTGGTCGCCGTCGAAGGTCTGCTTCGGCGCCTGGGGCAGCTTGTCCAGCACGGCGTCCAGCAGATCGCCGGAGCCGCGCCCGTGCAGCGCGGAGACGGGGAACGGCTCACCGAGGCCGAGCGACCAGAGCATCGCCGCGTCCGCCTCGCCCTGCTGCCCGTCCACCTTGTTGGCGGCCAGCACGACCGGCTTGCCGGACCGGCGGATCAGCTTGACCAGCGCCTCGTCCGTGTCGGTGGCCCCGACGGTGGCGTCCACGACGAACAGCACGGCGTCCGCGCTGCGGATGCCGAGCTCGGCCTGCGCGGCGACCAGGCCGTCCAGGCCGAGCGCGTCGATCTCCCACCCGCCGGTGTCCACCAGCTTGAAGCGGCGCCCGTTCCAGGCGGCCTCGTACTGCACCCGGTCCCGGGTGACGCCGGGCCGGTCCTCGACGACCGCCTCACGGCGGCCGATGATCCGGTTCACCAGCGTCGACTTGCCGACGTTGGGTCGGCCGACGACGGCCAGCACCGGCAGCGGCCCGGACTCGGCCTCGCCGAGGTCGCCGACCTCGTCCGGGTCGAAGCCCTCTTCGGCGGCGAGCTCCATGAACTCGGCGTACTCCGCCGCGTCCAGCTCGCCGTGTCCGACGTTCTCAGTGGTCATGTGCCCGTGCCAACTTCCGGTATCGGTGCGTCAAAGCAAAAGTCTGTGGGGTGGCGGCGGCCGGTGCAGCTCAGTGCAGCCGCGCGCCGGCGCGCTCACGCGCCAACTCGATGATGCGAACGACGACCTGCTCCGGCGTCAGCTCGCTGGTGTCCACCTCGACGGCGTCGTCCGCCTTGCGCAGCGGCGCGGTGGCCCGCCCGGAGTCGGCGGCGTCGCGGCGGTTGATGTCCGCGAGGATCGCGGCGACCTGGTGCGGCTCGCTGATGCCCAACTGGGCGGCGCGGCGCTTGGCCCGGGTCTCGGCGGAGGCGGTGAGGAAGACCTTGAGGTCGGCGTTCGGGAAGACGACCGTGCCCATGTCCCGCCCCTCGGCGACCATGCCGCGCGACGCAGCGGCCGCGGAGTCCCGCTGCAGCTCGACGAGCCGGGCCCGCACCTCGGGGACGGCGGAGACGGCGGACACCGCGGCGGTCACCTCGGGCCCCCGGATCGGCCCGGAGACGTCCTGCCCGTCCACGGTGATGGTCGGCCCGGAGGCGTCCGTGCCGGAAACGATCACCGGCTTCTCGGAGGCGAGGGCGACCGCGTCGGCGTCGTCGACGTCCACGCCGTTGCTGAGCAGCCAGTAGGTCATGGCCCGGTACATGGCGCCGGTGTCGAGGAAGCTCAGGCCCAGCCGCGCGGCGATCTCCCGGGAGACGGTGGACTTACCGGTGCCCGCAGGCCCGTCGAGCACGACGACAACAGGCGCGTACGCGTCCGCGTTCACCACAGGGTTCCTCTTCGTTCTCGGCGGCAGTCCGGGGCATTCCCCCATTAAGGTTACCGGCCCGGTGGGGAGCGCGAGGACTCCGCGGAACGAGCGGCCACGGAGCCCCTCAGGGGCGCGAGGATCCCCCACCCTTCGGGCGGGAGGTGCCCCCAGCGCGAAGGGTGGGGGATCCTCGCGCCCCTGGCGGGGCTTCTACCGCAGGCTCCAGCCGTTCGCCCGGAGGGCGTCTTCGAGGGACCGCGCCGCCCGCGGCGCCACGCTGAGGCGGACGAAACCGGCCTGCTGGCCGGTGCTGTGCTCGATGTCGACATCCTCGATGTTGATCCCCGCCCGGCCCGCGTCCGCGAACAGCCGGGCCAGCTCGCCCGGCTGGTCCCCGATCAGGACCGAGACCACCTCGTACCGCGTGGGCGGAGCCCCGTGCTTGCCCGGGATGCGTGCCCGGCCCGCGTTCCCCCGGCGCAGCACGTCCTCGACGACGCCCGCGCCGGACTCCCGCTTGGCCTCGTCCGCCGCCGCCAGCTCCCGCAGGCCCGCGACCGCCGTCCCCAGATCCGCGGCCAGCTCCTCCAGGATCCCGGCCACCACCGCCGCGTTCGCGCTCAGGATGTCGACCCACATCCGCGGGTCCGAGGCCGCGATCCGCGTGGTGTCGCGGATGCCGGGGCCGGCCAGCCGCACCGCGCTCTCCTCGGCGTCCGTCAGCCGCGCCGCGACCAGCGACGCGATCACCTGCGGCGTGTGCGAGACGAGCGCGACGGCCCGGTCGTGGGCCGCGGCGTCCATCACCACCGGCACCGCCCCGCACAGGGCGACCAGCTCCAGAGCCGCGTTCAGGGTCTCCGTGTCCGTGTCCTGAGTGGGCGTCAGCACCCAGGTCCGCCCCTCGAACAGGTCCGCCCGCGCCGCCAGCGGGCCGTTGCGCTCGGCACCGGCCATCGGGTGGCTGCCGATGTAGTGGACGGTGTCGCAGCCCAGCGCCACGACGTCCTGGCGGGGGCCCTCCTTCACCGACGCCACGTCGGTGTAGTGGCGGGCCAGCCCCTCCGCCTGGGCAGCGGCCAGGACCCGGCCGACGAGCGCGGGCGGGACGGCGATGATCGCCAGGTCCACCGGGGTCACCGGAGGCTCGACCGTGCCCGCGCCGAGCGACGCCGCCGTCCGGGCCGCGTCCTCGTCGGCGTCGCGCAGATGGACCGCGACCCCCCGGGCGCTGAGCGCCAACGCTGCGGAGGTGCCGATCAGTCCGGTGCCGATCACGACGGCGGTACGCATCTCGCGGTCCTCGTGCGCCCGAAGGGTGGGAGAGTCCCGGCGGCCGATCGGGTCGTGGCGCAGTCCGATCCGATCGGCGGTGCCGGCACCCCCGACCGTACCCCCACCAGCGGGTACGGCCGCGGGCGGTCTCAGCTGGCGGGCAGCACCCGCAGGTCACGGCTCGTCAGGTTGAGCCGCTCCCCGCCGGTTTCGGTGCACACGACGATGTCCTCGATCCGGGCGCCGAAGCGTCCCGGCAGGTAGATGCCCGGTTCGATGGAGAAGGCGTGGCCCGGCTCCAGCTTCCGCGCCGAGCCGGAGACGATGTACGGCTCCTCGTGCGTCTCCAGCCCGATGCCGTGGCCGGTGCGGTGGACGAAGTACTCGCCGTACCCGGCGGCGGCGATCAGGTCGCGGCCGACGGCGTCCAGTTCCTCGGCGGTGATGCCGGGGGCCACGGCGTCGCACTGGGCCTTCTGCGCGGCCAGCAGGACGTCGTAGAGGTCCAGGTACTCCTGCGGCGGCTGGACGTCCCCGGCCACGTAGTTGCGGGTGGAGTCGGAGCAGTAGCCGGACGGCATGGTGCCGCCGATGTCGACGACGACCGGCTCGCCCGCCCGGATCACCCGGTCGGAGACCTCGGCGTGCGGGCTGGCCCCGTTGGGCCCGGAGGCGACGATGACGAAGTCGGCCCGGACGTGGCCCTCCTCGACGATGGCGTCGGCGATGTCCTTGCCGACCTCCGCCTCGGTGCGGCCGGGACGGAGGAAGTCCTGGACCCGGGAGTGCACCCGGTCGATCGCCTCGGCGGCCTCCAGCAGCGCCGCCACCTCGGCCGGGGACTTGCGCGCCCGCAGCTCGCCGAGCACGGTCCCGGCCAGCGCCTGCTCGGCGCCGGGCAGGGCGTCCCGGAAGGCGAGGACCTTCTCGGCCCACATGTGGTTGTCCAGGCCCACCCGCCCGAGCGAGCGGCCGAGCCGGGAGGCGACGAGGGCGTAGGGGTCGTCCGTCTCGCGCCAGCCCACGATCTCGATGCCGAGCCCGGCCACCGGTGAGGCCTCGGCGGCGGGGACCTCGAGCAGCGGCACGACCAGGAAGGGATCGCCTTCGGCGGGGGCCACCAGGCAGGTCAGCCGCTCCAGCGGCAGCGCCTCGTAGCCGGTCAGGTAGCGCAGGTCGGGGCCGGGCGAGACCAGCAGGACGTCCAGGCCCGCTTCGGCGGCGGCCCGCTGGGCGCGGACCACGCGGTCCGCCGGGTACAGGTTCGCATCGTGTGCCATGGCCCCAAGTCCACCACGGCCACCGGCCCTTGGCACGCGCGCTCCGGTGCCTCTACTCGGCGGCGCGTCCGTGCTGTACAAAAAGGACATGCTCTTCCACCTCACGCCCCTCGACGCCTGGCTGGAACACCCGGACCGGCCCTACACCACGGCCTCGCTGGCGGCGGAGGGCTTCATCCACTGCTCGCCGGACGAGGAGACCCTGCTGTCGGTCGCCAACCAGCACTTCGCGACCGCCCCCGGCCCGCTGATGGCGCTGCTGATCGACGAGGACGCGCTGGACTCCCCGGTGCGCTGGGAACCGGCCTCCGACCGCGGCGGCGAGCTCTTCCCGCACGTCTACGGCCCGGTCAACCGCAGCGCCGTCGCCGGCATGCTGGAGGTCGTCCGGGACCCGGACGGGCGGTGGGCGAAGCTCGCCGCGTGGAGCTGACCGCCCGTCACGCCCGCTGATTCACACGTGTTTTACCTTTCGCACCCTGTCGGCGCGCTGTGAACCGTGCCAGTCTTGGCTCGCTCTACGCGCGTCCGCAACCACGCGCGACGCGCGCAACGCGACCCGAGAGGGAACAGGATGCGCAGCAGGATGCTGGGCCTGGCGCTCGCGGCCGGACTCGGAGTGGGGGCCCTGTCGGCCGTCCCCGGCTCCGCGACGGCGGACGAGCCCGGGAAAGGTCCGACGAGTTGTCAGATCTCCTCGGCGAACCACGATCTGAAGCACGTGATCTACCTGCAGTTCGACAACGTCCACTTCACCCGGGACAACCCGAACGTCCCCTCCGACCTGGAGCAGATGCCGCATCTGCTCTCGTTCCTCACCGGCAACGGCGTGCTGGACGACAACCACCACACGCCGCTCATCGCGCACACCGGCAACGACATCCTCACCTCGCTCACGGGCCTCTACGGCGACCGGCACGGCCAGGCGGTGTCCAACTCGTACCGGTACTTCAACCCGGACGGCACCACCAACTCGGCCAGCAGCTTCGCCTACTGGACCGACGGCGTGGCCGACAACTCGGTGCCGACGCCGTCCGACAGCAGCTACACCATGGTGACCCGAGGCGGGAAGAACACCCCGGCCCCCTGGGTGCCGTTCACGCGGGCGGGCTGCGACGTGGGCGCCGTCTCGGCGGCCAACACCATCCTGGAGAACACCACCGTCGACATCCGCAAGGTCTTCGGCGCGGACTCCCCGGAGGCGGCGGAGGCCAAGGCGAACCCGGCCAAGGCGCAGGCCGACTTCGTCGGCATCGGCGTCCACTGCGCCCAGGGCTCGGCCCTGTGCGCGAAGGGCGGCGCCTCCGCGGACCTGCTGCCGGACGAGCCGGGCGGCTACGACGGCTACCAGGCCCTGTTCGGCGCGCGCAGCGTCGATCCGGCGATCACCGGCGGCAGCGCGGCCGTGAACTCGACCGCGGGCACCCCGATCACCGACCCCAACGGCAACCCGGGCTTCCCCGGCTTCGACTCGATGTCGGCGGCCAACTCGCTCGGCTACGTCGCGCAGATGCAGGAGGCCGGCGTCCCGGTCACCTTCGCCTACATCTCCGACGCCCACGACCGCCACGTCGCCCCGACCGGTGCCTACGGCCCGGGCGAGGCCGGCTACGTGGCCCAACTCAAGTCCTACGACGACGCCTTCGGCGCCTTCTTCAACCGCCTCGCCGGGGACGGGATCACCACCGCGAACACCCTCTTCGTCGTCACCGCCGACGAGAACGACCACTTCGTCGGCGGCGCGCCCACCCCCGCCGACTGCGACGGCGTCACCGTGCCCTGCAGCTACCAGCAGATCGGCGAGGTGAACGCCAACGCGGCCGGCCTGCTGGCCACCCAGCAGGGCGTGACCACGAAGTTCACGGTCCACGCGGACTCGGCCCCGAACTTCTACCTGACCGGCAACCCGGCCCAGACCGACCCGTCCACCCGCGCCTTCGAACGCGCCTGGAGCAAGGTCACCGCGGTCAACCCGATCACCGGCAGGACCGACACGGTCAACGCGTACGAAGCGGACCGCACGGAGATGCAGATCCTCCACATGGTCACCGCCGACCCGGCCCGCACCCCGACGTTCACGTCCTTCGCCGATCCGAACTACTACGTCTACGCGGGCGCGCCCAACTGCAACGCCGCCTGCGTGGCGCTGGGCCCGGCCTTCGCCTGGAACCACGGCGACTTCGCGAGCGACATCGACACGACCTGGCTCGGCATGGCCGGCCCGGGCGTGCGACAGCTCGGGGTGGACGGCTCCGTGTGGTCCGACCACACCGACATCCGCCCGACCATCCTGGCCCTGACCGGCCTTCGGGACGACTACACCGGCGACGGCCGGGTGCTGACGGAGTTCCTGCACCCCGGCTATGTGGCGGACACGCCCCACTACCAGCAGTTGGCGACCGCCTACAAGCAACTCAACGCCGGTGTCGGCCAGTTCGCGGCGGCCACGCTCGCCGCGTCCAACCGCGGCATGGTGTCGGCGTCCCCCGGTGACGCGACCTACCTCGCCACGGAGGCCCAACTGACCGCGCTGGGCGCGGCGCGCGACGCCCTCGCGGCCCGCATCGCCGACGCCCTCGACTCCGCCGCCTTCGGCGGCCACCCCCTGCGCGGCGCCGAGGCGATGCAACTCACGTGCGCGGCAAAGGCACTGATCGCGGCGGCGAAGGCGCTCGCGACTTCCTGAGGCTGCGCCTCAGGGGCGCGAGGACACTGCGCGACCAGCCCACCACCCGGGGAGGTCCGTCCCGTACATGGGGCCGGGCCTTCCCGGGTGGTGTGTCGCTCCCGCAGTCAGGAGTGCCCGAGCGCCGGAAGCACGACCGCGTCGATGTACCCGGCCAGGTACTCGGGCGTGACCAGCTCGCCGTCCACGACCTTCCGGGCGGGCAGCGCGCCGAACATCATGTGGGGCACGTACCTGATCGCCGGCGAGTCGGGGCTCACCTCGCCGCGGTCCACCGCCCGGTCCACCATCCGCCGGACCGTCTCGAGTTCCGGCAGCACCAGGTTCTCCCGCAGCGCCTGCCCCAACTCGGCGTCCCGCATGGCGGCATGACCCAGCGCGGACATGAAGACCACGTCCTCCTCCAGGCCGTCGCCGACCTGACGGGCCATCTCCATCAGGTCCCCGCGCAGGCTGCCGGTGTCGATCTCCTCGAGCCGCACCGGCTTGGTGCCCTGCATCGCCGCGACGACCAGCTGCGGCTTGCCCTGCCACTGCCGGTACAGCGTCGCCTTGCTGATCTTCGCCTTGGCGGCGACCGCGTCCATCGTCATCGCGTCGAAGCCGACCTCGCGGACGAGGTCGATGACGGCCTCGTACACCTCGAGCTCCCGCTCGGGGGTCAGCCGCGAGCGGGAGCTGCGGACGAGCGTCATCGGGTCAGAGCCCCACAGCCTTCATCAGCTGGCCCACCTCGGGGTTGGTCAGCCGCCGCAGCCAGCCGGACTTCTGGTCGCCCAGGGCGATCGGCCCGAACTGGGTGCGCACCAGCTTCTCCACCGGGAACCCGGCCTCGGCCAGCATCCGGCGGACGATGTGCTTGCGGCCCTCGTGCAGGGTGACCTCGACGAGGTAGTTCTTGCCGACGCTCTCGACGACCCGGAAGCCGTCGGCGCGGGCGAAGCCGTCCTCCAGCTCGATGCCCTGCTGCAGCCGCTTGCCCAGGTCGCGCGGGATCGGGCCCTGGATCGCGGCGAGGTAGGTCTTCTTCACGCCGTAGCGCGGGTGCGTCAGCCGGTGGGCCAGCTCGCCGTGGTTGGTGAGCAGGATGATGCCCTCGGTCTCGGTGTCCAGCCGGCCGACGTGGAACAGCCGGGTCTCCCGGTTGTTCACGTAGTCGCCCAGGCACTGGCGGCCGTCCGGGTCCTCCATCGTGGCCACGACACCGGCGGGCTTGTTGAGCGCGAAGAAGAGGTAGGACTGGGTGGCGACGGTCAGGCCGTCCACCTTGATCTCGTCCCGCTCCGGGTCCACCCGCAGGCCCTGCTCGCGGACCTGCTTGCCGTTGACGGCGACCCGCCCCTGCTCGATCAGCTCCTCGCAGGCACGCCGCGAGCCCATGCCCGCGCGGGCCAGGACCTTCTGCAGCCGCTCGCCCTCGGGCTCACCGAAGGTCTTCGGCAGCTTGACCGCGGGCTTGTCGTGCCGGGCCCGGACCCGCTCCTCCAGCTGCGCCTCGAGCTCGCGCGGCCGCGCGGGCGCCGGCCGCTTCGGCCGGATCTGCCCGACGCCGCCGCTCTTGCCGGTGCCCTGGCGCGGACCCTTCGGCTTGGCGTTCGGACCGCCGCCGAACTCGGGCCGGTCGTAGCGGCGCTCCTCGGGCCGCGGCCGCCCCTTGTTGGCACCGCCGCCCCGTCGCTGGCCGCTGCCGCCGCTGTTCCTGCTGTTACCGCTACCGCTACGCATCAAGAAATCCGTTGCCGAGTCTGTCGAATCCGTCGTCGTCTCACTGCTGCTGTGCGCCGGCGACCGCCTCCGCGATCGCCGAGCCTTCCTGCGAGTCCGCTTCCACGTCGTCGGCCTCGGGGAGGAAGGGGGCCAGCTCCGGCAGCTCGTCCAAGCCGCGCAAGCCCATCCGCTCCAAGAAGTAGTGGGTGGTCCGGTACAGGATCGCCCCCGTCTCCGGCTCCGTGCCGGACTCCTCCACCAGACCTCTCTGTACCAGGGTACGCATGACGCCGTCGCAGTTCACACCACGCACGGCAGAGACCCTCGACCGCGACACCGGCTGCCGGTACGCGATGACCGCCAGGGTCTCCAGCGCGGCCTGCGTGAGCCGCGCCTGCTGTCCGTCCAGCACGAACTTCTCGACGACGGCCGCGCAGTCCGCGCGGGTGTAGAAACGCCAGCCCCCGGCGACGTAGCGAAGCTCGAAGCCCCGCTGCTGGGCGTCGTACTCCGCCGCGAGCGCCTCCAGCTCGGCGGTGACCTCTTTGCGCGGCCGCTCCACGACCTCGGCGAGCCGGGTTGCCGTGACCGGCTCGTCCACCACCATCAGCACCGCCTCCAACGCCGCCCGCAGCGTCGGCCCGCCGACTGACTCCCCGTCAACCCCCGCCTCCGCCGAACCCGCCAGCCCCGCACCACCTTCAGGGGCGTGTGGAACCGCGCGAGCAACCACCTCCCCCGCCGCACGCTCCCCCGGCCCGGCACCCTCCACCTCGGAGAGCTCCTCCTCCGGCACAGGCCAAAGCTCCCGCTCCGGCGAAGCCGTGAGCGCGGACCCGGGCCGCGACAGCGACCCCGCACCACCCCCAGGGCCGCGAGGAACCGCGCGAGCAACCACCTCCCCCGCCGCGGCACCCCCCACCCCGGACGGCTCCCCCTCGGCCACAGGCCAAAGCTCCCGCTCCGGCGAAGCCGTGAGCGCGGACCCGGGCCGCGACAGCGACCCCGCACCACCCCCAGGGCCGCGAGGAACCGCGCGAGCAACCACCTCCCCCGCCGCGGCACCCCCCACCCCGGACGGCTCCCCCTCGGCCACAGGCCAAAGCTCCCGCTCCGGCGAAGCCGTGAGCGCGGACCCGGGCCGCGACAGCGACCCCGCACCGCCCTCAGGGGCGCGAGGAACCGCGCGAGCAACCACCTCCCCCGCCGCTCGCTCCCCCGGCCCGGCACCCCCCACCTCGGAGGGCTCTTCCTCCGGCTCCGGCTCCGGCTGAGGCAGGGGCATCGGCACCGGAGCTGGTCCAGGGGCGGGTTGCGGCTCCGGGAGGGGTACGGGGGCCGGCCCCGGCTGGGGGGACGGGACCGGCATCGGGGCGGGCCGCGGGCCGGGTGCAACCCACTGCTCCAGGAACGGATCGGTCACCGGGGCGTCCTCCCGGAGCTCCGCTCCCAGGTGCTCCTCGGGCCGGGGCTGTCCGGGCACGCCGAGGCGACGACGGCCAGGCGTCTGCTCACCGCTCATGACGACGCATCCTCCTTCTCCTCCGCCCCCGGCTCACCGTCGAACTCCTCGCTGACCTCCACCGAGACCACCGACTCGTCCCCGACCCAACGGACCGTCAGCTCCCCCAGCGCCTCCGGCTGTTCGAACGCCAGCACCTTCTCCCGGTACAGCTCCAGCAGCGCGAGGAAGCGCGCCACCACCGTCAGCACGTCCCCCGCCTCGACGTCCGCCGTCAGCTCGCGGAACTCCGCCGCGCCCCGGGTCCGCAGGAACTCGACGACCAGCGCCGCCTGTTCGCGGACGCTGACCTTGGGCGTGTGGATGTGCTCCACGTACACCACGGGCTTCGGCTTCGGTTCCATCGCCTTCGCCGCCAGCTTGGCGAAGCCCTCCAGCCCGACGCTGATCACGACCTCGGGCAGCAGCTCCGCGAACCGCGGCTCCAGGCCCACCGTCCGGGGGTGCCGCAGGCCCTCCACCGCCCAGCGCTCCGCGAAGAGTTCGGCGATCCGCTTGTAGGCGCGGTACTGCAGCAGTCGCGCGAAGAGCAGGTCCCTGGCTTCCAGCAGGGCGAGGTCCTCCTCGTCCTCCAGCTCCGCCGCCGGCAGCAGCCGGGCCGCCTTCAGATCCAGCAGCGTGGCCGCGACCACCAGGAACTCGCTCGCCTGGTCCAGGTCCCAGTCCGGGCCCATGGCCCGGATGTGTGCGATGAACTCGTCCGTCACCCGGGACAGCGAGACCTCGGTGACGTCCAGCTTGTGCTTGGCGATCAGGCTGAGCAGCAGGTCGAAAGGGCCCTCGAAGTTGTCCAGCCGTACCAGGAAGCCGCCTGACGGCTCGTCAACCCCTGCCGCCGCCCCTGCCGCCGTCGCTCCCGCGGTCTCCGCCGCCTCCGCCGCATCCGTGCTCATCGTGCCGAAGGCCCTCAGCGGCCGCGCAGCCGCCGCACCAGGATGCTGGCCTCGCCCCGCTGCTCCAGGTCGGCCAGGACGACGGCCACCGCCTCGCGCACGATCCGGCCCCGGTCGACGGCCAGGCCGTGCTCCCCGCGCAGTTCCAGGCGCGCGTGCTCCAGTGCGAAGAGCTCCTCCGCGGAGACGTAGACGGTGATCTTCTCCTCGTGCCGCTCGCGGCCCGTCGGCCGGGGCCGCGGCGTCCG
>NZ_JBHSQJ010000032.1:29063-51525 GCF_042658505.1 Streptacidiphilus monticola
CCCCCTCACGCGGTGCCCGCCGGGCACCCCCTGCGTCCCGTTCACGGCGGATGCCGCCGTCGTCGCCCCGGCCGGCCCGGCGACGCCAGGCTGCGGGGCCGCGCCTCCGTCGGCCAGCGGCCTGCGGCCGGCCGGCACGGTGGGCTGCTCCGCCGGGGCCGCCGCGTGCTCGGCGCCCGGCCCCGCCTCGGTAGCGGGAGCCGACGCCGCGTCGGACGCCGCCCTCGGCGTGGGCGTGAGTGCCGTCCCCCCGGTGGTCCGGAACAGTTCGTCCGCTCCCGGGAGTGTCACTCGACGGGGCACCGGGCGAGCACCTCCCTGGCCAGCTGGCGGTAGGCGGCGGCGCCGACCGAGTTGGAGGCGTAGGTGGTGATCGGCTCCCCGGCGACCGTGGTCTCCGGGAAGCGGACGGTGCGCCCGATGACGGTGTGGAAGACGTGCTCGCCGAACGCCTCGACGACCCGGGCCAGCACCTCGCGGCTGTGCACCGTGCGCGAGTCGTACATGGTGGCCAGGATGCCGTCGAGCCGCAGCTCGGGGTTGAGCCGCTCGCAGACCTTCTCGATCGTCTCGGTCAGCAGCGCGACGCCGCGCAGTGCGAAGAACTCGCACTCCAGCGGCACGATGACGCTGTGCGCGGCGGTGAGCGCGTTGACCGTGAGCAGGCCCAGCGAGGGCTGGCAGTCGATGATGATGTAGTCGTAGTCGTTGAGCAGCGGCTTGAGCGCCCGCGCCAGCGCGGACTCCCGGGCCACCTCGCTGACCAGCTGCACCTCGGCGGCCGACAGGTCGATGTTGCTGGGCAGCAGGTCCATGCCGGGCACGGCCGTCTTCAGCAGCACCTCGTCCGCCGTCAGGCCCCGCTCCATGAGCAGGTTGTAGACGGTGAGGTCGAGCTCCATCGGGTTGACGCCGAGGCCGACCGAGAGCGCGCCCTGCGGGTCGAAGTCCACCAGCAGCACCCGGCGGCCGTACTCGGCAAGCGCCGCGCCCAGGTTGATGGTCGACGTGGTCTTGCCGACGCCGCCCTTCTGGTTGCACATGGCGACGATCCGCGCGGGACCGTGCTCGGCCAGCGGCGTCGGGATCGGGAAGTACGGCAGCGGCCGACCGGTGGGCCCGACGCGCTCGCGGCGCTGGCGCGCGGCATCCGGCGCGAGCGTGGCGGCGTACTCGGGATCGGGCTCGTACTCGGCGTCGGGGTCGTAGAACTGACCGTCCCCCAGATCGCTGGCGTAGACCAGACCGGGCTCGATGGGCGCGTCCAGGCCGCCCGCGTAGCGCAGGGCGTCGTGATCGGAAATCGGGAACTCCAGGCTCGGGTAGCCGGGCTGCTGCTGACGTGCCTCGAAGGTGCGGACCGCGGAGTCGCCGGCTGCCGGCTGGCTCGGGGCGTCCGCGCCACCCCCGGGAGCAAATGTCGACTCATTCACAAGTCGTCTTACCTCCTTGGCGACCGCCGTCGTGTCCAGGCTTCGGGGCTTTGCCCCCTCCACCGGGCGGCACGTGCCGTCCCGCAGCCTAGCAACGACACAGTAGCGTCAACCAGCACACCAGTGATGCATGAACCAACATGTCGATATGACTAGATCACCGAACAGCCACAGCACACACACTCGGGCGCGTTCTCAACCCCCGGTCGGGGCACCGTAGATACGTTCTTCGGCCTGCCGTCAGCGGCGACCGCGCGGGGTGAGTTGCCCGGCGCGGAATTGACGGGCCGCCAGAAAACGCCCCCGGGCGGGGCACCGCAGCGAACTGCAGTGCCCCGCCCGGGGCTTGCTCGGCCGTGACGAGGGAATCAGGCGAGCACGTCGGCCAGGGCCACGGAGGAGAGCCCGTGGGCCTCGGCGACCTCGGCGTAGGTCAGCTGACCCTCGTGCGTGTTGAGGCCCTTGGCCAGCGCGGCATCGTCGCGCAGCGCCTGCTTCCAGCCCTTGTTGGCCAGCGCGACGATGTACGGCAGGGTCGCGTTGGTCAGCGCGTAGGTGGAGGTGTTCGGCACCGCGCCCGGCATGTTGGCCACGCAGTAGAAGACCGAGTTGTGGACCTGGAAGGTCGGCTCGGCGTGCGTGGTGGGGTGCGAGTCCTCGAAGCAGCCGCCCTGGTCGATGGCGATGTCGACGAGCACCGAGCCCGGCTTCATCCGGGAGACCAGCTCGTTGGTGACCAGCTTCGGGGCCTTGGCGCCGGGGATCAGCACCGCACCGATGACCAGGTCGGCCTCGAGGACGGCCTTCTCCAGCTCGAAGGCGTTGGAGGCGATGGCCTTGACCTTGGTGCCGAAGACCTTGTCGGCCTCGCGCAGCTTGTTGATGTCGCGGTCGAGCAGGGTCACGTCGTAGCCCATGCCGATGGCGATGGTGGCCGCGTGCCAGCCCGAGACGCCGCCGCCGATGACGACCGCCTTGGCCGGGTGGGTGCCGGGCACGCCGCCGGGCAGCACGCCGCGGCCGCCGGCCGGACGCATCAGGTGGTAGGAGCCGACCTGCGGGGCCAGTCGGCCCGCGACCTCGGACATCGGCGCGAGCAGCGGCAGCGCGCCGTTGGCCAGCTGCACCGTCTCGTAGGCGATGGCGGTGGTGCCGGACTCCAGCAGCGCGTCGGTGCACTCGCGGGACGCGGCCAGGTGGAGGTAGGTGAAGAGCACCTGGTCCTTGCGGAGGCGGTGGTACTCCTCGGCGATGGGCTCCTTCACCTTGAGCAGGAGGTCGGCGGTGGCCCAGACCTCGTCCGCGGTGTCGAGGACGGTGGCGCCGGCGGCGACGTACTCCTCGTTCGGGATGGAGGAACCCACACCGGCGTTGTTCTCGATGAAGACCTGGTGCCCGTTGCGGACCAGCTCGTGCACGCCTGCCGGCGTGATGGCCACGCGGTACTCGTGGTTCTTGACCTCGCGGGGGATGCCGACCTTCACGGCTAACACGTCCCTTGCACATGGGGGAGCCCGACGACCGGTGCAGCCGACGGGGCGCCGCACGGCGACGCTGCCGTGTGGACACCTTCGAGTGTAATGAAGCCGGAGGAGTGCGCCAGCCTTACAAACCGACCAAGAATCCGGATTGGATTGGCAGTTTCGTAGGCTTGCATCGGCGCGCCAAGGTCTATTCCCATGCGAAACGGTCAATTCGGTCATTCAATCGCAACGGGGCTGCCGCCCCGGGCCGGGGGCAGCGTGGGCCCGCCACCGACCGTGCCCTCCGCCGTGCCCCCGGCCGTGCCCAGGGCCCGGGCCTGGTCCCGGGTGAGCCGGGCGCCCTCGGCGTCGCCGGACGACTCCAGCACCTCGGCCATCCGCAGCAGCACGGCCCCCTGACGTCCGTCCCGCAGCCGGCGCGCCGTCTCCAGCGCCTCGCGCAGCGTCTTCAGCACCGCTTCGGCGCCCTGCGGCTCCTGGGCGCGGGCCAGCCCGAGCAGGGTGCCGACCAGTCCTGCCTCGTCCCCGAGCTTGCGCCGCGCCCCGGCGGCGGACCGGTACTCGCGCACCGCCTCCGCCTGCCGGCCCTGCGCGCAGTGGGTGGCCGCCAGCCGTTCCAGCAGCCGCGCCTCCTCGGCGCGCTCGCCGCGCTTGCGCCGCAGGCTGAGCGCCCGGCCGTACCAGTCCACGGCCCGGACCAGGTCCCCGCTCGCCCGGTACGCACCGGCGGCCGCCTCGAGGATCCGGCCCACCGCGAGCTGGTCCTCGGCCGCCTTCGCCGGACCCAGCGCGGCGCGATAGCGCTCCAGCGCCCGCTCGTGCTCCCCGGCCCGCGCGTGCAGGTCGCCCAGGTTGAGCAGCGCCGCGGCCTCGCGCTGCGGCTGCCGGGTCCGGCAAGCCAACTCCCGTACCCGGTCGTGCAGTCGGTACAGCTGGGGCCCGAGGTCGGCGGCCCCGCCCGCCCACAGCGGCAGCGCCCGGACCAGCAACGTCGCCAGCCGCAGCACCGCTCCGTCGAGTCCTTCCACCCGGGTCGCGGCCTGCAGCACGGGCAGTTCGCCGTCCAGCCAGTCCCAGGCCTGCTGCGCCGAGTGCAGCCGCAGCGGGGCGGGCAGCGGCTCGGGCGGCGGCCCGCCGCCGAGGCGGTGCACGGCCGCGCCGAGCAGGCGGATCTCGCGCTCCAGGAGCCGGGCCCGGGCCAGCTCGACCTCGGCCGGGCGCTCGGCCGCGGCCAGCGCCGCGACCACCGGCCGCGCCCAGCCGGGCAGCCGGTGGTGCGGGCCCTGACGCACCGTCAACTCGTGGGCGGCGAGCACGTCGAGCAGCCCCTCGGCGGCTTCGACGGGGGTACCGAGCAGGGCGGACGCGGTCCTGGCGTCCACCAGCCCTCCGGGCGCGAGCGCGATCAGCCGCAGCAGCCGCCGCGCGGCCTGAGCCAGTCCGGTGTGCACGAGTTCGAACGCCCGGAGCAGCGGTTCCGTGCCGGGCCGGGCGGTGCCGGGCAGCCTGCCCGGCTCGCCCCGCAACTCCCGCAGCACGTCGGTGACCGAGGCCCGGGGACGCGACCGGAGCCACGCCCCGGCCAGGCGCAGCGCGCCCGGCTGCCCCGCGAGCTCCTCCACCAACCGGTGGGCCGCCACCGGATCCACGACGATGCGGGTCTCCCCCGCGAACCGGACGAGCAGTTGCACGGCGGCGGCGTGCTCCAACGCGCCCACGACACAGGGCCGGGCACCGGCCACCCCGACGAGCGGCCCGTCCGACACCGCGATGACCACCGCCTCCGGCGCGTCCTCCGCGAGCACCGCCTCCACCTGCGCGGACTCGACGACGTCGTCGAGGACGAGCACGAACCGCCTGCCCGCGAGCGCCCTGCGCAGCGCGAAGCCGGCGAACCCTCCGGGCGCCGCACCCCGCAGTGCGGCGAAACCCGCAGGGCGCGCGGCGGAGCCGAGGACCTCCGGATCCGGCTCCGGTCCGGCATCCGCAGCGGCTTCCCCGCGCGGGGCGGCCGCGTCCGGGGCCTTCGCCAGGGGCAGCCGCAGCGCGCTGCCGGCCGCGCGCAGCAGCAGCTCGGCCGCCGCCTCGGGCGCCACCGGGGTGCCGTCGGCCTCACGCAACCGCAGGTACCAGGCGGCGTCCTGCTGCTCGGCGGACAGCCCTCCGGCCAACTCCCCGGCCAACTCCCCGGCCAGCTTCAGCGCCAGCGCCGTCCGCCCCGAGCCGGGACGACCGGCGACGACGAGCACGGTCGGCTGCCGTGACGATCCGTCAGCGGCGCGCCGGGCGCGCCGGACCTCCTCGCGCAGCTGCGCGACCTCGCCGTGCCGCCCGGCGAAGTCCGCCGGAGCGGACGGCAGCGCCACCGCGTTCCTTGCCGCGTTCGCGATCGGATCCACTGCGCCACTCCCGCCGAAGTGCCCTGACCGAGGTTCGGACCAGCCCAGTCGCAGCGTAGTTGACGGACCGTCGGCTCCGCGGGCGCGGCGTTCTCAGCGCCTCGCGGTCACTCGAACGGCCGGGCGGGCCAGGCGGCGTCGGCGGGCCGGAGCGCGTCCAGGCCGTCCCCGGCCAGCGCCGCCTTGGCGGCGAGCGCGGCGGTGACCATCGCGGCGTTGTGCAGTTCCCCGGCGAGGATGCCGCGGACCATCTCGTCGAGAGGCACCCAGCGCAGCTCCAGGTCCAGCTCCTCCCCCTCCGCCTCGAAGCGCTCCCCGCTGACCTCGCTCACGTTCCGGGCCAGGAAGACCCGGATCGCCTCCGAGGACCCGCCGGGCGACGGGTAGATGTCGACCAGCACCCGCCAGTCGCCGGCCTCGTGATGGGCCTCCTCGTACAGCTCGCGCTGGGCCGCCTTGAGCGGGTGCTCCCCCGGCACGTCGAGCAGCCCCGCGGGCAGCTCCCACAGCTTCTGCCGGACCGGGTGGCGGTACTGACGCACCAGCAGCGCCTCACCGGCCTCGTTCAGCGCGAGGACGCCGACGGCCCCGGTGTGCTGCTGGTAGTCGCGCGCGGAGACCTTGCCGTCCGGCATCACGACCTCGTCGGTCGTGATGTCCCAGACCTTCCCGTGGAACGACGTCCGCGAGCCGACGACCTCCCACTCCTCCGCACTGTCCTGCACAGGCCCGTTCCCCACTTGCCCACCTCCGCGATCGATGCCCAGCCATGCAACCACACAGCGCACCGCCCACGGCGATCCGACCCGCGGACGCGGTCGGATCGCCGTGGGCGGTGCGCTGTTCGTCAGCCCTCGTGTCGCGGGAGGACCTACTCGCCGTCCTGGCGCTTGATCGCCGCGGCCACCAGGCCCGCGAAGAGCGGGTGCGGACGCGTCGGGCGGGACTTCAGCTCCGGGTGGGCCTGCGTCGCGACCAGGTAGGGGTGCGTCTCACGGGGGTACTCGACGTACTCCACCAGGTCGCCCTTGGGCGACAGCCCCGAGAACACCAGGCCCGCCTTCTCCAGCTCGCCGCGGTACGAGTTGTTGACCTCGTAGCGGTGCCGGTGGCGCTCCTCCACGTACTGCTCGTCGCCGTAGACCTCGCGCACGATCGAGCCCTCGGCGAGCTTCGCCGGGTAGAGGCCCAGCCGCATGGTGCCGCCCAGGTCGCCCTTGCCGTCGACGATCTCCAGCTGCTCGGCCATCGTCGAGATCACCGGGTGCTTGGCCGAGGGGTCGAACTCCGTCGAGTTCGCCTCCGGCAGCCCCGCCAGATTCCGGGCCGCCTCGATGACCACGCACTGCAGGCCCAGGCACAGTCCCAGCAGCGGCACGCCGTTCTCCCGCGCGTAGCGGATCGCGGCGACCTTGCCGTCCACGCCGCGCTCGCCGAAGCCGCCCGGGATGCAGATGGCGTCGACGTCGCCCAGCTGCTGCCGGGCACCCTCGGGGGTCTCGCAGTCGGTCGAGGTGACCCACTTGATCTCGACCTTCGCGGAGTTGGCGAAGCCGCCGTGGCGCAGCGCCTCCGTCACGGACAGGTAGGCGTCCGGCAGGTCGATGTACTTGCCGACCAAGGCGATCTTCACCGTCCGGCTGGGCTCGTGGACCCGGCGCAGCAGGTCGTCCCACTGGGTCCAGTCCACGTCGCGGAACGCCAGGTCCAGCCGGCGGACGACATAGGCGTCCAGGCCCTCGCCGTGCAGCACCTTCGGGATGTCGTAGATGGACTTGGCGTCGATGGCCGCGACCACGGCCTCCTCGTCCACGTCGCACATCAGCGAGATCTTGCGCTTGATCGCCTGCGGCACCTCGCGGTCGGCGCGCAGCACGATGGCGTCGGGCTGGATGCCGATGTTGCGCAGCGCGGCGACCGAGTGCTGGGTCGGCTTGGTCTTCAGCTCGCCGGACGGGCCGATGTAGGGCAGCAGCGAGACGTGCACGAAGAAGACGTTGTCGCGGCCGACCTCGTGCCGGACCTGGCGCACCGACTCCAGGAACGGCAGCGACTCGATGTCGCCGACCGTGCCGCCGACCTCGGTGATGACGACGTCCACGTCCTCGGTCGCCATCCGGCGGATCCGGGACTTGATCTCGTTGGTGATGTGCGGGATGACCTGGACGGTGTCGCCCAGGTACTCGCCGCGGCGCTCCTTGGCGATGACGGTCGAGTAGATCTGACCGGTCGTCACGTTGGCCGAGCCGTGCAGGTTGGTGTCGAGGAAGCGCTCGTAGTGGCCGATGTCCAGGTCGGTCTCGGCGCCGTCGTCGGTGACGAAGACCTCGCCGTGCTGGAACGGGTTCATCGTGCCGGGATCCACGTTCAGGTACGGGTCCAGCTTCTGCATGGTCACCCGCAGACCGCGGGCCTTGAGCAGAGCGCCCAGGCTGGAGGCCGTCAGGCCCTTGCCCAGCGAGGAGGCGACGCCCCCGGTGACGAAGATGTGCTTGGTCGTCGTGCCGGACTTGCCGGAATGGGGCTGTGCCAAGAGGGGGCTCCCGTGGTCGCGTCATCATCACCCGCACCCGGTCTCGGCGGCGACGCCGGGGGTGGCTGAGGTGGTGGATCCAGGCGGTGCAGCGCACCAGTCCACGGAGTACCAGGGTATCAGTGCCCCTGGCCGACCGCTCGGGCCGGCCGATCCCGGCGCGCCGGTCCGCCCCGCAGTTCCCACCCGGCACAGGCGTGGAAGTATTCTGCACGGACGCATTCCGGATGTGTCCCCCAGAGCGTATCCGCAGCGTCGACGCAGCCCCTGCGATGCCGTCTTCCCGCGAATCAGGAGATGCCCCGTGGCCGCCCGCATCGAGGACTACGCACTCATCGGTGACATGCAGACCGCCGCACTGGTCAGCCGTGACGGTGCCATCGACTGGCTGTGCCTGCCCCGCTTCGACTCCCCGGCCGTGTTCGCCGGGCTGCTCGGCACGGACGAGCACGGCTTCTGGCGCATCGGCCCCGCCGAGCCCCACAGCGAACCCGCCCCGGTGGCCCAGGCCCCGTACTCCTTCGCCGACTCCGGCGAGTTCCGCGTCCTGCCCCCCACCGCCACCGCTCCGGCCCAACCCGCCACCCGCCGCCGCTACCGCGGCGACTCCCTCATCCTCGAACAGGAATGGGACACCCCCCGCGGCACCGTCCGCGTCACCGACTTCATGCCCCCCCGCGGCCTGCCCGAACACGGCGCCGTCCCCCAGATCATCCGCATCGTCGAAGGCCTCAGCGGCAGCGTCCGCATGCGCTCCGCCGTCCGCATGCGCTTCTCCTACGGCCGCATCGTCCCCTGGGTCCACCGCATCGAACAGGACGACGTCACCCGCACCGTCGCCGTCGCCGGACCCGACTCCGTCTGGCTCGACGGCGACTCCGACACCTACGGCCGCGACCTGACCACCTACGCCGACCTCACCGTCAAAGCCGGCGAACGCGTCGCCTTCGCCCTCACCTGGCAGGCCTCCCACCTCGCCCCACCCGACCTCCCCGACCCCGAGGACGCCCTGGCCACCACCGCCTCCTTCTGGCGCGAATGGGTCGACCAGTGCACCTACCACGGCCCCTACCGCGAACCGGTCATCCGCTCCCTGATCACCCTCAAAGCCCTCACCTACGCCCCCACCGGCGGCATCGTCGCCGCCCCCACCACCTCCCTGCCCGAGGACATCGGCGGCGTCCGCAACTGGGACTACCGCTACACCTGGCTACGCGACGCCACCATCACCCTGTCCTCCCTCCTGCGCACCGGCTACCGCGAAGAAGCCCGCGCCTGGCGCGAATGGCTCCTGCGCGCCGTCGCCGGCGACTCCGAGAACCTCCAGATCATGTACGGCATCGCCGGCGAACGCGAACTCACCGAAACCACCCTCGACTGGCTCCCCGGCTACGAGAACTCCACCCCCGTCCGCATCGGCAACGAAGCCGCCGACCAACTCCAACTCGACGTCTACGGCGAAGTCGTCGAAGCCCTCCACCTCGCCCACATGACCGGCCTGGTCCGCAACGACCACGCCACCCGCCTCCAACTGCGCCTCATCGGCTGGCTCGAAGACCACTGGAACGAACCCGACGAAGGCCTGTGGGAAGTCCGCGGCCCCCGCCGCCACTTCGTCCACTCCAAAGTCATGTGCTGGGTCGCCGTCGACCGCACCATCCGCCTCCTCGAACAGCAGGAACCCGGCGACCAGGACCTCCTCACCCGCTGGCGCGACCTGCGCGACACCATCCACGCCGACGTCTGCGAATACGGCTACGACCCCGAACGCAACACCTTCACCCAGTCCTACGGCTCCAAAGAACTCGACGCCTCCCTGCTGCTCATCCCCCAGGTCGGCTTCCTGCCCCCCGACGACAAACGCGTCATCGGCACCATCGAAGCCATCCAACGCGAACTGATGACCCCCGACGGCTTCGTCCTGCGCTACCCCACCAGCGGCCTCGAAGAAGGCGTCGACGGCCTCCCCGGCGACGAAGGCGCCTTCCTCGCCTGCTCCTTCTGGCTCGCCGACGACCTCGCCATGATCGGCCGCGTCCAGGAAGCCCGCGACCTCTTCGACCGCCTCCTGGCCATCCGCAACGACCTCGGCCTCCTCGCCGAGGAATGGGACCCCCGCCTCCAACGCCAGGTCGGCAACTTCCCCCAGGCCTTCAGCCACGTCCCCCTCATCGACACCGCCCTGCGCCTCTCCGCCGTCACCGGCCTGGCCGGGCTCTGACCCGCCTTCGAGGGGGCTCCTTCCGGCTTTGTATCCTTGAGGAACAAAGCCGGAAGGAGCCCCCTCGCATGCCCACCGACGCCCTCGTGACACTGAGCGCCCGCGCGGCCCTGTTCGACATGGACAACACCCTGGTCAACTCGGGCGCGGCGGTCGAGCGCACCTGGGGCCGCTGGGCCGCCCGGCACGGGCTCGACGTCGGTCACGTGATGAGCGTCGTCCACGGCCGCCAGGGCCACGAGAGCATGGCCCTGCTGCTGCCGGACCGCCCGATGGCGGAGAACCTCGCCGACAACGCGCGGATGCTCGCGGAGGAGACCGCGGACACCGAGGGCGTCGTCGCCATCGCCGGTGCCGCGGCCCTGCTGGCCGCCGTCGCAGACCTGCCGCACGCCCTGGTGACGTCGGCGGACGTGGCGCTGTCCACCGCCCGTATGGCTGCCGCCGGCCTGCGCATGCCCCCGCTGCGGATCACCGCGGAGGACGTCAGCGCGAGCAAGCCGGACCCGGAGGGCTTCCTCAAGGCGGCCGAGAAGCTCGGCGTCGCCCCGGCCGACTGCGTCGTCTTCGAGGACTCTGCAGCCGGCGTCGCCGCGGGCCTGGCCGCCGGCATGCGGGTCGTGGGCGTCGGCCACGCGGCGGCCGCCCACGGCCCGACGGTGACGGTTGCGGACCTGACCGCGGTGACGCTCACTCAGAACCCGGACGACAGCTTCACCCTGACGGTCACTCGATAACTGCCGCGTCGGTACCCGCTTCCGGCCGGAAGCCCGGAGGGGGTGTGCGCCTCTGAGGGACGGCTCGCAGGCCCGCCCCCTGGCCGCACCCCACACCGGTGCGCAGGCCGCCACCGGGACGAACGCCTCGTCGGCGCCCTTCCGGCCTCCCACGGGCCGCGTGCCGCCTCCGGCGCGGACAGCCGCGAGCACGTCACGGGCCAGGGCCGCGCCCAGGCACCGACTCCGCGGCGCTCCCCGCCGCCACGCCTGGCCCCGATGAGGGCTCCGCCCACCGTCGGCATGCTCGTCGCGTGGACACCACCCACCCGCCTCTGAGCACGGCGGCCCCTGAACCGGGGCCAGGCCGGCGGGCGACTCCCGCCGTAGGACACGCCCGTCTCGGACCGAAGGCTGGAGGGGCCATCTCCGCCCGGGAGCACCTCCGGCCGAAGGCCGAGCGGGGCGGACGGCCCGCGCCGTCGGGCCACGCCCACGTCCGACCGAAGGCTCACCCAGCCACCCACACCCAGGAACACCTCCGGCCGAAGGCCGAGCAGGCAGACAGCCCGCGCCGTCGAGTACGTCCACCTCCGACCGAAGGCTCACCCAGCCACCCCCACCCACGCCCACCTCCGGCCGAAGGCCGCAAGTGGACGGCCATGCCCTGGGACGCGCTCACCTCCGGCCGAAGGCCTGGGGTGGGGCCGATTCGGCCGAGGTACCCGGCCGGAGGCCGGGGGCCGGCGCGGGCACCGTCCGCTACGGGGCTGCCACCAACTCGTCGTAGACGGACAGCACCTGGGCCACCGTGTCCGCCTCGTCGGGCCACGTCTCGGCCTGGGCGCGGCCCTGGGCCGCGAGCTCGGCGCGCTGCTCCGGCGACGCCAGCAGCCCGCTGACAGCCGCCGCCAGGGCCGTCGCGTCGCCCGGCGGGACCAGGACCGCCGCATCCCCCACCAGCTCCGGCAGGCCGCCCACCGCCGTGGCCACCAGCGGGACCCCCGCCCGCAGGGCCTCCTGCGCCACCAGCGACCGGGCCTCCCACCTCGACGGGATCACCACCACGTCCGCCGCCGCCAGCAGCTCCGCGACGTCCTCGCGGTAGCCGAGCAGCTTGACGGGCAGTCGCTCCGCCTTGATCAGCGCCTTCAGCGCCGCCTGCTCCGCGCCCTCGCCCGCGATGGCGACCAAGGGAGCCTGGGCGCCGCCCTTTCCAGCCTTCCAGCCGGTCGCGGCGTCCAGCAGCAGCTGGAAGTTCTTCTGCGGCACCAGCCGCCCCACCGCCAGCACCACGGGCCGGTCCTGGTCGGCGTCCTTGCCCAGCAGCTCCAGGCGCACCTCGTCGCGGCTGCGGACCGCCGGGGCCAGTGGGGGCGCGGCGACCGGGCCCAGCCGCGCGTCCGCCGCCCCCAGGTCACGCGCGCGGGCGACGAGGTCGGAGGAGGCGCCCAGCACCAGGTCTGCCGCCCGGGCCACCCTGCGCTCCATCAGCCGCAGCAGCCGCCGCTCCACGCCTGTCGCCAGGTTCGCGTGATGGGACGTCACTACCAGCGGGATGTCCGTCCGCGCCGTGCGCAGCGCCAGGTCGGACAGGAGCGCGGCCCGCAGCCCGTGCGCGTGCACCAGCGAGGCCCGCGCCGAGGCGAAGGCCCGGCGCAGCTCCCCCACCGCCGCCGCGTCGCTGCGCGCGCCGGGCGTGGGCGTGATCTCGACCGGATGGAAGCGCGCACCGGTCCCGGAGAAGCCGAACTGACGGTCCGTCTCCTCCGGCCCGCAGACGGTGACTTCGAGACCGTGCGCGCTCAGGCCCTGGGCCAGGGAGCGCACGTGCGCGCCGATGCCGCCGCTGGTGCTGGCCAGCACCAGGACGGCGTTCAGCGTGCCGGGTTCGGGCGCGTCGTCCTCGGGACCGTCCGGGGCGTCCGGTGCGGGGGCGGTGTGCTCCACGTTCCGCGTCGTCTCCTCTGCTCCGCGTCGGCGATGTCCGGCTGACTACGGTTTACACAATGGCAGGTCAGCGCGGATCGTCGCCAACCCCGCGGGCCGCGGCCAGGAGTTCCTCCGCATGGGCGCGACCCAGCTCGGAGTCCTCCAGACCCGCGAGCATCCGGGAGAGCTCGCGCACCCGCTCCTCGTCGTCCAGGGTCTTCACGCCGCTCCGGGTGACGGTGCCGTCCACCGTCTTCTCCACGACCAGGTGCCGGTCCGCGAAGGCCGCCACCTGCGGCAGGTGGGTGACCACCACGACCTGTGCGCTGCGGGCCAGTCGCGCCAGCCGCCGGCCGATCTCGACCGCCGCCTTGCCGCCGACGCCCGCGTCGACCTCGTCGAAGAGGTAGGTCGGCACCGGGTCCGCGCCCGCGAAGACCACCTCCACGGCCAGCATCACGCGGGACAGCTCACCGCCGGACGCGCCCTTGGCGATCGGCCGGGGCTGCGCGCCGGGGTGCGGGGCCAGCAGGATCTCCACCTCGTCGACGCCGTAGGGGCCGAAGTCCGCGGCGCGGGTGATGCCGAAGCTCACCCGGGCGTGCGGCATGGCCAGCTCCTTCAGCTCGGCGGTGACCGCCTGCGCGAAGGTCTCGGCCGCCTCGTGCCGGGCGGCGCTCAGCCGCTCGGCCAGGTCGGCCACCTGGGCGCGCAGGGACTCCTGCTCGGCCTGCAGCTCGCCGATCCGGTCGTCGTCGCCCTCCAGCTCCGCCAGGCGCAGCGCGGCCTGCTCGGCCCAGCGCAGCACCTCGGCGACGCCGCCCTCGGCGGAGCCGTACTTGCGCACCAGGTGCGCCAGCACCGAGCGCCGCTCCTCGACCGCGGCCAGACGCACCGGGTCCGCGTCCAGGTCCTCCAGGTAGGAGGCCAGATCCTGGGCGACATCGGCGAGCAGGTAGCCCACCTCGTTGAGCCGGTCGCCGATGGCGGCCAGCACGGCATCGTGGCCGCGCACGCCCTCCAGGGCGCGGCGGGCCTGCGCCAGCAGGGTCCCGGCGTCGACGATGTCCGGCTGCCCGGCGTCCCCGGCGAGCGCGCCATGGGCGAGCGTGGCCGCGTTCTCCAGCGCGTCGGCGTGGCCCAACTTCTCGGACTCGGCGGCGAGTTCGTCGTCCTCCCCGGCCTGCGGCCCGGCCGCGGCGACCTCCTCGACGCCGAAGCGCAGCAGGTCCGCCTCCTGCGCCCGCTCGCGCGCCTGCGTCGTCAGCTCCTCCAGCTCGGCACTCACCTCGCGCAGCCGCCGGTAGGCCGACTGGTACTCCGACAGCAGCCGGGCCACCGGCTCGCCCGCGTACCGGTCCAGCGCGCCGCGCTGCCGCGCCGGCTGCAGCAGCCGCTGCTGGTCGCTCTGCCCGTGCACGGCGATCAGGTCCTCGCCCAGCGTCGCCAGCAGGCTCACCGGGACGGAGCGGCCGCCGACATGGGCCCGGGAGCGTCCCTCGGCGGAGACGGTCCGGCTGAGCAGCAGCGCGCCCTCGTCCAGCTCGGCGCCCGCCTCCTCGGCGCGGTCCGCCGCCGGTGAGTCAGCCGGCAGGTCCACCCGGCCCTCGACGACCGCCTTCTCCGCCCCGTTGCGCACCAGCCCGGGATCGGCCCGACCGCCCAGCAGCAGGCCCAGGCTGGTGACCACCATGGTCTTGCCCGCGCCGGTCTCGCCGGTGACCACGTTGAAGCCGGGCGACAACTCCACCACGGCGTCCTCGATCACACCGAGCGCTCGTATCCGCATCTCCTCCAGCACGCCCCTGACGATACGAGGTCCGGGGCCGGTTCCGCGACGAGCGACCCCGATCGAGTGGATCAGCCGGAGGGCCGCGCAGCCGGTCCGCTACTGCGCCCCGCCGCGCCAGCCGGTGACCGGCAGGGCGAACTTCGCCACCAGCCGCTTGGAGAAGGGCGCCCGGTGCAGCCGGGCGAGGCGCACCGGGACATGCCCGCGGCGGACCTCCACACGTGCCTCCGGCGGCAGTTCGACCGAGCGGCGGCCGTCGCACCAGAGCACCCCGTGCCCGGTCTTCGGCTGCACCTCCACCGCCAGCACCGAGTGCGGGGAGGTCACCAGCGGCCGGGCGAACAGCGCGTGCGCGCTGATCGGCACCAGCAGCATCGCCTCGACCTCGGGCCAGACCACGGGGCCGCCCGCGGAGAACGCGTACGCCGTCGAGCCGGTGGGGGTGGCGCAGACCACGCCGTCGCAGCCGAAGCTGGACACCGGGCGGCCATCCACCTCGGTGACCACCTCGATCATCCGCTCCCGTGAGGCCTTCTCCACCGAGGCGTCGTTCAACGCCCAGTCCCGGTGCACGACTTGGCCGTCCTTCTTCACCACGACGTCGATGGTCATCCGCTCCTCGACCTCGTAGTTGCGGTCCACCACCCGCTCCACGACCTTGTCGAGGTCGTCCCGCTCGGCCTCCGCCAGGAAGCCGACCCGGCCGAGGTTCACCCCGAGCAGCGGCACCCCGGCCTCGCGAGCAAGCTCGGCGCCGCGCAGGATCGTGCCGTCACCGCCGAGAACCAGGACCAGCTCGCAGCCCTCGACCGCGCCCGGCCCGGTGGCCACCTCCTCGACCCCGGCCGGATAGCCCATGTCGGGCGCCTCGTCAGCCAGCACGCGGACCCCGATCCCGGCCCGGGACAGGCCCTGGACCAGGCTCTCCGCGCTGCTCAGAGCCGCTTCGCGGCCCGTGTGCGCGAGCAGGAAGACCGTACGGTCGGACATCGGCAGCTCTCCTCCGGCAAGCCCGGACAGCCTCGGCCGGGCAGCGCAGCGACAGGTCGGTGAACGCGCTTCGACCCTACCCCGCGAGTGCCGCTCTCAGCGGGGCCCCTCGGCCACCGCGCGGGCCGCATCGGCCGGATCCAGCGCTTGCGCGTCCCGCCGGAACCACAGGAAGTACTCGACGTTGCCGGAGGGCCCGGGCAGCGGACTCGCCGTCACCGCCCGCACCCCGAGCCCGAGTTCGGCTCCCTGGGCCGCGACCTTCTCGATCATCTCCTGCCGCAGCTGCGGGCTGCGCACCACGCCGCCGCTGCCCAGCCGCTCCTTGCCCACCTCGAACTGGGGCTTCACCATCAGGACGAGGTCACCCTCCGCGGCGGTGACCCCGGTCAACGCGGGCAGCACCAGCCCGAGCGGGATGAAGGACAGGTCGCTGACGACCAGATCCACCGGCTCCCCGCCGATCTGCTCCAGCGTCAGTTCCCGGACATTCGTGCGGTCCATCACCACGACCCGGTCGTCGCTCTGCAGCGACCACGCCAACTGCCCGTAGCCGACGTCCACGGCGAGCACCTGGCGGACGCCGGCGCGCAGCAGCACGTCGGTGAAGCCGCCGGTGGACGCGCCCGCGTCCAGGCAGCGCCGCCCCTCGACCTGCAGGCCCTGCGGCACGAAGGCGGCCAGCGCCCCGGCCAGCTTGTGACCGCCCCGGGAGACGTAGTCGGGGTCGTTCTCGTCCTTGGCGACCACGACGGCGGCGGAGGTCTCCACCTGGGTGGCGGACTTGGTCGCCACCGTCCCGCCCACGGTGACCCGGCCCGCGGCGATCAGCTCGCTCGCGTGTTCCCGGGACCGGGCCAGCTTGCGGCGGACGAGTTCGGCGTCCAGACGGCGTCGTGCGACTGCCACGGGTGGTTCAGCTCCTGACCGGTTCTACTCGTTGACGTGCGGGCTGGGGTTCAGCGGTGAACGGTGGCCGGCGTGTGCGCACCGCGCTCGTCCAGCGCGGTCAGCGTCTGCCTGAGCCGCTGGTGCACGTCCTCGTAGACGGCGACCCGCGCGTCGGACGGCACCCCGTCCAACTCAGCGAGACGCGCCAGTGCGGCGTCGACCCCGGCATGCCCGGTCTCGACGACCTGCGCCTCCGGCCCCATGTCCTCAGCCATTCTCCCCTGCCCCGCTCGTCCTCTCGTCCCCGGTGCCCGTCGTCCCCTCAACCGCCTCTCCCGGCGCGGCGGCTGGGCCCGCCCCACCCGGGGCGGCCTTCTTCGCCCGGGCGCTCTGCGCCGCCCGCTTGCGCGCGGCGGCCGGCCCGGCTGACGGCGCCTCAGCCGCGCTGCCGGCGCCCCCGTCTCCCGGTTCCGTCGCGGGCGCGCGGTGCGCGCCACCCTGCGCCGACCGGGCACTTCGCGCCTGCTTACCCGCAGCGGCCGATCCGACGGACGGCACGTCAGCAGTCGGCCCGCCGCCTTCGGCCGCCCCCGCCCGCTGCCGAGACGCTCCACCGGGCACCGCCTTCGTGCCCCGCGCGCCCTGGCCCCGCTCTGATCCGCCGTCAGTTTTCGCCTGCCCGCCGGCCTCAGCCCGCTTGCGGGCAGGTCGCGCCGGTGCCGCAGGTGCCGCCGAGGACGCCGGGCCCTCTCCCGCGCGGGCACTCTCCGCTTCCGGCACTGCGGCCGCCCGGCCCTTCCCCGCGCGGCCGCCTGAGGACCCCTTGCGGGACGCGGCCGGGGCCTTCTGCCCCGGCGCGGGTGCCTCGGGTTCCGGCTGGGCGGGCGCGCCTGTACGGGGCGCGGGCTTGGCGGCGTCCGGGGCGGCCTTCGCCACCCGGGCGCCGCTCTGCGCCCGCTTACGTGGAGCCGACTGCGGAGCGGAGTCGTCCTCCCCCTGCGTCGCGGGCCCAGCTGCCGGCCCCGTCCGGCCCTCAGGAGCGGACGCCGCCGGGCTCGTCCCCGCAGCCCGCTTGCGCATCCCGGGGACCGCGGACCGCCGCCGGGCCGCCGCTTCCGCATCGTCGGCGCCGACCGCACCTGCCGACTCGTCATCGACCGGGACCCGCACCGGACGCACCTGCGTCGGCTCCCGCTCCGGACGCTCCTCAGCCACCGGGCCCTGCTCCGAATCGCCCTGCAGCTGGCGGATCTGACGCTCCAACAGCTCCAGCACGACTCCCAGCTGCACCACGCCGTCCCCGACCCGGTGCCAGGCCTTCTCCACCTCGGAGCGGACCAGGCCCACCAGCAGCTCGCCGTTCTGCACACCCGCCGCCAACGCCTCGGCTGCGACACCCTGCAGGTGCGCCGGCAGCTCCTCGGGGCGGCTCACCGCCACCGCCGCCAGGTCCTCCGCCCGGCGCCGCAGCCCGGCCGCCGCGCCCGTCGTCAACTCGGCTGCCGCCTTGAGGTATCCGCGTACCACGTCACGCATCCGGGTCTCCTCCCTCCGACGACGCCACGCTACCGCCTCCGGCCTGCGGTAGCGTCGCAGCCGCACCACCCACACCACCACACGCAGCGCCGCCCCACCCGCACCGAGGAGCACGTCACCGCATGGCCGCCAGCCCCGAAGAGTGCCGCCAGGCACTGACCACGTTCAGCGAGAACCTCGGCAAGGCCACCGGCAACGCCCGCGCCGCGGCCCAGCTGGACCGGTCACTCAGCTGCTGGGTGACCGACCTCGACCTCTCCTTCACCGGCCGGCTGCACGACGGCCGGATCGACGACCTCAAGGAGACCCAGGGCCGTCCACCGCACAAGGCGCAGATCCGGCTCACCCTGACCGGCGACGATCTCGTGGCCCTGGTCAACGGACGTCTCAACTTCGCCGCCGCCTGGGCCTCGGGCCGGGTCAAGCTCGAGGCCTCGATCCTGGATCTGCTCAAACTGCGCAGCCTGCTCTGACCGCTGCCGCCGGCCGCGCCCAGGGCCGGACCGGCCCTACGCCAGGCCCAGCTCGGCCAGCGCCTTCCGCCACTCCGGGACCCGCTCGCCCGCGTCGACGGCCGGCCACGTCAGCGCGCACAGCGCCCGCAGGCCGTCGAACGGGTCCTCCCCGCGGGCCGTGAAGACGACGCGACCCGACTCGTCCACGGCCGCCGACCAGCCGCCGCACGACGGGCTCACCCCGCCGACAAGCGCGGGCTGCGCCCGCAGCAGCCCGCGCAGGTCGGCGGCGACATAGGTGGGCCGGTGCTTCGGCGACGCCTGCGGCAGCTCCTCGGCCCGGGAGACCCCGGTGAGCACCAGCAGGCTGTCCACCCCGCCGTTGAAGGCGCCCTCGATGTCCGTGTCGAGCCGGTCCCCGACCACCAGCGGGCGCTTTGCCCCGGTACGGATCACCGTCTCCCGGTGCATCGGCGGCAGCGGCTTCCCGGCCACCTCCGGATCCACGCCGACCGCGGCGCGTACGGCCGCCACCAGCGTCCCGTTCCCCGGCGCCGTGCCACGGGCCGTGGGGATCGTCATGTCGGTGTTCGACGCCACCCAGGGCAGCCCGCGCTGCACCGCGTAGGCCGCCTCCGCCAACTGCCGCCAGCCGACGCTCGGGTCGTAGCCCTGAACGACGGCTGACGGATCGTCATCCAGCGAACGGACCGGACGCAGCCCGCGCTCCTCCACCGCCTGGACCAGCCCGGCTCCGCCGACGACCAGCACCGCCGAGCCCGCAGGCACCTTCTCCGCCACCAGCCGCGCCGCCGCCTGAGCCGAGGTGATCACGTCCCCCGCCGCCGCGGGCACCCCGAGCTCGCTCAGGTGCGCCGCCACCGCCTCGGGCGTCCGTGAGGCGTTGTTGGTGACGTAGGCCAGGTGCATCCCGGCCGACCGCGCAGCGTCCAGCGACTCGACCGCGAAGGGGATCGCGTCCGGACCGGCATAGACCACCCCGTCCAGATCCAGCAGAGCCGTGTCGTAGGCCTGGTGGAGCGGCTGCTGCTGCGGGGGCTCCTGCTCGGCGGGCATCTCGCGGTACTCCCAGTCGTCGGCTGTCCGGCGCAGATGCCGAACGGGGTGCGGAACGGAGTCGTCTCAGGTCCGGCGAACGGGTCAGGCCGGGGACGCCTCACCCCCGACCGTACCGAACCCGCCGGCCCGGGCCTTCAGCGTGGCCCGGGTCTGCCGCAGCGCCGCCCGGTAGTGCTTGTCATGGGGCTTCATCGCGACCGCCAGGGCCAGATGCTCGGCGGAGGCCTCGAAGTCGCCGAGCCGGGCGGCCGACAGCCCCCAGCCGAACTGGGCATAGTCGTCCGAGGGATCCGCCAGCGCCACCGTCCGGAAGTTCTCCAGCGCCTCCGCGTACGACCGCGCCTCGAACTGGGCCCGGGCCAATGCCTCCCGGATCGCCCGCGAAGCGGGCTCCGACTCGAGCGCACGGGCCAGCAACTGCATCGCCGCCCCGGCGTTCCCCTGGCCGAGCAGCTCGGTGCCGCGCCGGAACCAGTCGTAGACATCCCCGTTCGGCCGTCCCTGACCGGCCTCCCGCGCGCCGTCCTGCACTGGGCACCCCTGCCTTCCGCTCGTCCGCTCAGCCCACCCGATGATCTTCAGAACGCGTCGTACCCGTCTAACATGCCCAGAGTGAGCCAAGTCAGTGCAGACGACCGCAGCCAGGCCCGTTACGGCGACGCCGGCCGAGTCCGCGCCTGCGGTCTCACCGTGGCCCCCTTCCGCGGCCTGCGCTACGACCCCGAGCGGATCAGTTCCCTCGCCGCAGTCACCTCACCCCCCTATGACGTCGTCGCCCCCGACGACCAACTGCGCCTCGAGGACGCCGACCCGCACAACATCGTCCGGCTGATCCTGCCCCGCCCCGAGCCCACGGCCGAGGACGGCTACCGTCATGCCGCGCGGCTCCTCCAGCAATGGCAGCAGCAGGGCGTCCTGCGGCCCGACCCCCGGCCCGCCCTCTATGTCTACGAGCAGAGCCAGGACGGCGTCGTCCAGCGCGGCCTGATCGCCGCCCTGGCCGTCAGCGATCCAGGAGCGGGCATCGTGCTCCCGCACGAGGACGTGATGCCCCGCCCGGTCGCCGACCGCGTCGGCCTGATGCGCACCACCAAGGCCAACCTCGAACCGCTGCTGCTCACCTATCGCGGCGACGGGCGCGCCGCCGCCGTCGTGGAAGCGGCCGCCGCGACGGAGCCGCTGCTCACCACGACCACCAGTGACGGCACCCGCCACCGACTCTGGGCCGTCACGAACCCGGCCCAACTCGCCGCCGTCAGCGGCGACCTGGCCACCTGCCGGGCGCTGATCGCCGACGGCCACCACCGCTGGGCGATGTACCGGCGCCTGCAGCGCGAGCACCGCTATCTCGCGCAGAGCCCCTGGGACTGGGGCATGGTCCTGCTCGTGGACACCGCCCGCTACCCCCTCCAGGTCCGCGCCATCCACCGGGTCCTGCGGCAACTGCCGCTCGACCAGGCACTGGGCCGGCTCGGCCCGGAGTGGACCACGACGGCACTCGCCGACTCCCTCCCCGAAGCCCTCAAGGCCCTCGCCTCCGCCAAGGCGGAAGGGCTCAACGCCTTCCTGCTCGCCGACCACGACCGCCGGCTCCTGCTGACCACCCATCAGGCCCACCTCCGACTCTCCGCCGAGCTTCCTGCCGAACTCCCTGAGGACTACCTGCGTCTCGACGCCACCGTGCTCCACTCGCTCCTCCTCGACCGGATCTGGAACGTCCCCGACGATCCCGAGCACATCGGCTACCTCCATGACGCCGACGCAGCCGTCCGCGAGGCAGGCCGGGACGGCGGCACGGCGGTGCTGCTCCACCCCGTCGAGGAGGGCGTCGTCCGCCGCCTCGCCGAGCGGGGCATCACCATGCCCCGCAAGTCCACCTCCTTCGGCCCCAAACCCGCCTCCGGCCTCGTCCTGCGAAGCCTTCTGCTGGACTGACGACGTAGAAGGGCCCGGGCGCTGCACGCGCCGGGGCCCTTCACCCGTGTGAGTGAGTCAGTTCTGACGAACCGTCACTTCTCCTCGGAGGTGGACCGGTTCGGACCGAAGCCCTCTTCCTCGTCCTCCTCCTCGTCGTCCTCGTAGTAGTCCTCGCCCGGACCCTCCGCGAACTCGCCCTCGCCCTCCTCGGGCAGGTCGTCGGCGTGCTCGACCTCGTCGTCGTCCGCGTCCAGGGCGTCGACGAACTCGATGCCGTCCAGCCTGGCCAGCCGCTCCGCCGCGTCCGTGGCCCCACTCTGGTCCGCCTCGGCCGCCTTGGAGAACCACTCACGCGCCTCGTCCTCGCGCCCGACCTTCAGCAGCGCGTCGGCGTACGCGTACCGCAGCCGCGCCGTCCACGGCTGTACCGCCGTGGAAGCGAGCTCCGGGGACTCGAGCGTGACCACCGCGGCCTCGAACTGACCGAGGTCACTGCGGGCGCCGGCGGCCACGAGACGCATCTCCACCTGGCCCGCCTTGTCCAGCTGCTTCACCTCGGGGGCTCCGGCCATCTCCAGCGCCCGCTCCGGCCGGCCGAGACCGCGCTCGCAGTCCGCCATCACCGGCCACAGCTCCGCAGAGCCCGTCATCCGCCGCGAAGCCCGGAACTCGGTCAGCGCCTCCGAGTACCGCTCCGTCACATAGGAGGCGAACCCCGCCGCCTCGCGCACGGCAGCCACACGGGACGCCAGCCGCAGGGCCACCCGGGAGTACCCGTAGGCCCGCTCCGGGTCGGAGTCGAGCAGCCGGGCGACCATCACCAGGTTCTTCGCGACGTCGTCCGCGAGGGTCTTGGGGAGGCTCATGAGCTCCTGACGGACGTCGGCGTCGATCTCGTTGCCGGTGACGTCCTCGTCGATGGGCAGGCGGCGCACGGGCGTCCGCTCCTCGCCGCCGCCCTGCCCCTCATGCCGCCCCCGCTGCGGGAAGCCCTCGCGGCCCCCTCCGCGCGGCCGGTCCTCACGGCGGTACCCGCCGCCCTGCGGACGGTCCTCACGGCGGAAGCCCCCACGGTCGTCACGA
>NZ_JBHSQJ010000033.1:0-12704 GCF_042658505.1 Streptacidiphilus monticola
CGCGTCCGGCGTCCCCCGGTGGGCGTCCGGCCGGTCCGCGTCCGGGCAACAACCCGTTCACGTCCAGCAACACCGGCATGGCCCGTCCGGCCGCGCCGCGCACGGCTGGCCAGGGCGGCGGCGCGCCGCGTCCCGGTGGCCCGCGTCCCGGTGGCGCGCAGGGCGGTGCCCCCCGTCCGGGTGGTCCGCGTCCGGCCGCGCCCGGTGCGCACCCCGGTGCCGGGCGGCCCGCCGCCGCGGGCGGTCCGGCCGGTCCCGGTGCGACCGGCGGTCTGCCGCGTCCCCAGGGCGGCCCCCGTCCCGGCCCGACGCCGGGCGGCATGCCCCGTCCGAACCCCGGCATGATGCCGCAGCGTCCGGGCCCGCGTCCCGGCCCCGGTGCCGGTCCGCGTCCGGGTCCGGGCGGTGCCCGTCCGGGCGGTCCCGGCGGTCGTCCCGGCTTCGCCGGTCGTCCGGCCGGTCCGGGCTCGCGTCCCGGCGGCGGCGGTGGCGGCTTCGGCGGCCCGCGTCCCGGTGGTGGCGGCGGTGGTGGCGGCTTCGGCGGCCCGCGTCCCGGTGGTGGCGGCGGTGGTGGCGGCTTCGGCGGCCCGCGTCCCGGTGGTGGCGGCGGTGGTGGCGGCTTCGGCGGCCCGCGTCCCGGTGGTGGCGGCGGCTTCGGCGGTCGTCCCGGTGGTGGCGGCGGTGGCCCGCGTGGCGGCACCCAGGGTGCCTTCGGCCGCGGCCCCGGCGGCCGTCCGGCCCGTGGCCGCAAGTCGAAGCGGGCGAAGCGCCAGGAGTACGAGGCCATGCAGGCCCCGTCCGTCGGCGGCGTCATGCTGCCGAAGGGCCACGGCGAGACCGTGCGCCTGTCCCGCGGCGCGTCGCTGACCGACTTCGCGGACAAGATCAACGCCAACCCGGCGGCCCTGGTCTCCGTGATGTTCAACCTCGGCGAGATGGTGACGGCCACCCAGTCCGTCTCCGACGACATCCTGCAGATGCTCGCCGACGAGATGGGCTTCACGCTGGAGATCGTCAGCCGTGAGGACGAGGACCGCGAGCTGCTCGAGTCCTTCGACATCGACTTCGGCGAGGACGAGGGCGGCGAGGACGACCTCGCGCCGCGTCCGCCGGTGGTGACCGTCATGGGTCACGTCGACCACGGTAAGACCCGCCTGCTGGACGCGATCCGGAAGACGAACGTCGTGGCCGGCGAGGCCGGTGGCATCACCCAGCACATCGGTGCCTACCAGGTCGTGGCGGACGTGAACGGCGAGGACCGTCCGATCACGTTCATCGACACCCCGGGTCACGAGGCGTTCACCGCCATGCGTGCCCGTGGTGCCAAGTCCACCGACATCGCGATCCTGGTGGTCGCGGCCAACGACGGCGTCATGCCGCAGACGGTCGAGGCGCTCAACCACGCCAAGGCCGCCGGCGTCCCGATCGTGGTCGCGGTCAACAAGATCGACGTCGAGGGCGCGGACCCGACCAAGGTCCGCGGTCAGCTGACGGAGTTCGGTCTGGTGGCCGAGGAGTACGGCGGCGACACCATGTTCGTCGACATCTCCGCCCGCCAGAACATCAACATCGACAAGCTGCTCGAGGCCGTCGTGCTCACCGCCGACGCCGCCCTCGACCTGCGCGCCAACCCGACCCAGGACGCGCAGGGCATCGCGATCGAGGCGCACCTGGACAAGGGCCGCGGCGCCATGGCGACCGTCCTGGTCCAGCGCGGCACCCTCCGCGTCGGCGACTCGATCGTCGTGGGCGACGCCTACGGCCGCGTCCGCGCGATGCTCGACGAGAACGGCAACAGCCTGCAGGAGGCGGGTCCGTCCCGTCCGGTGCTGCTGCTCGGTCTGACCTCGGTGCCCCGCGCCGGCGACAGCTTCATCGTCGTCGACGAGGACCGCACGGCCCGTCAGATCGCTGAGAAGCGCTCGGCCCGCGACCGCAACGCGATGTTCGCCCGCCGTCCGGTCCGCGTCTCGCTCGAGGACCTGGACAAGGCCATCGCCGCCGGCTCCATCCAGCAGCTCAACCTCATCATCAAGGGTGACGTCTCCGGTTCCGTGGAGGCCCTGGAGGACGCGCTGCTCAAGCTGGACGTCGGCGAGGAGGTCGAGCTCCGGGTGCTGCACCGCGGCGTCGGTGCGATCACCGAGTCCGACGTGGACCTGGCCATGGGCTCGGACGCCATCATCCTGGGCTTCAACGTCCGGGCCGAGGGCCGCGCCCGCACGGCGGCGGACCGCGAGGGCGTCGACATCCGCTACTACTCGGTCATCTACCAGGCGATCGAGGAGATCGAGGCGGCCCTCAAGGGCATGCTCAAGCCGGAGTACGAGGAGGTGCGCCTCGGCGCCGCGGAGATCCGCGAGATCTTCCGCTCCTCCAAGTTCGGCAACATCGCGGGTGTCCTCGTCCGCGAGGGCGTCATCCGCAGGAACGCGAAGGCCCGGGTCATCCGCGACGGCAAGGTCGTGGCGGACAACCTGAACATCGAGGGCCTGCGCCGCTTCAAGGACGACGCGACCGAGGTCCGCGAGGGCTTCGAGGCCGGTATCACCCTGGGGTCGTTCAACGACATCAAGGTGGAGGACGTCATCGAGACCTTCGAGCTGCGCGAGAAGCCGCGCGCCTGAAGCCGGTAACGGACCGGCCGGGGCCGGGCAGGGGAGAATTCCCCTCGCCCGGCCCCGGCCGTGCTCGCTACCGTGATCGCATCAACTGTTTCCCTAGGCCTCACAGGTCGGCGTGACCTGTCATCCATGTTCGTGGGAACACTCACCTTCGACCTGCTTCTCGGCGACGTCCACTCGCTCAAGGAGAAGCGCTCGATCGTGCGGCCCATCGTGGCCGAACTGCAGCGCAAGTACAGCGTCTGTGCCGCGGAGACGGGCAACCAGGACCTCCACCGCAGGGCCGAGATCGGCCTCGCGGTGGTGTCCGGCGAACCCTCCTTCGTCACGGAGATCCTGGACAGCTGCGAACGGCTGGTCTCGGGCAGGCCCGAGGTCCAGCTGCTGTCCGCGAGGCGGAGGCTTCGTGATGACGACGACGAGTAGGACAATCGGTTGGAGCGCCCCCGGGGCGCGGACGGGTACTGTGCGTTGGTGCCCACAGCACGAGGAGGACCAGTGACCGACACCGCGAGGGCGCGCAAGCTCGCAGACCGCATCCGCGTCGTCGTGGCGGAGACCCTGCAGCGGCGGATCAAGGACCCGCGGCTGGGCTTCGTCACCATCACCGACGCCCGGGTGACCGGTGACCTGCGCGAGGCCACCGTCTTCTACACCGTCCACGGCGACGAGACCGAGCGCGAGGCCAGCTCCGCGGCGCTGGAGAGCGCCAAGGGCATCCTCCGCTCCGAGGTGGGCCGGCAGACCGGCGTGCGCTTCACGCCCACGCTGACCTTCGTCCTGGACGCCATTCCGGACACCGCCCGGCACCTGGACGACCTGCTGGTCAAGGCCCGCGCCCAGGACGCGCAGGTGCGCAGCGCCGCCGTCGGCAAGGACTACGCCGGCGAGGCCGACCCGTACCGCAAGCCCGGCGAGTTCGACGAGGCCGACGAGAACGACGACACCGCGCTCGACGACGCCTCGGAAGAGGACGAGTAAGTGTCCGGCCGGCCGTCCGGAACGCAGGGGGCGTCCGCCGCATCCGTGGCGGACGCCCCCGTCCTGCCTGCGCCGCGCACCGAGGCCGACGCCTGGGAGCTGCTCGTCCGCGCCCTGCGCGCGGCCGGCTCCGTCGACCTCGTCGCGCATGTCGTGCCCGACGGCGACGCGCTCGGCTCCGCCCTGGCGGTGGGCCTGGCGCTGCGTTCGCTCGGCACCGAGGTCCGCGTCTCCTTCGGCGACGACCCGCAGGTGGTCCCGGCCTCGCTGGCCTTCCTCCCCGGCCAGGAGCTCATCGTCCCGGCCGCGGAGGTCCCCGAGCAGCCCGAGCTGATGGTCACCTTCGACGTGGCCGACCCGCGCCGCCTGGGCCTGCTCCAGCACAAGGCGGAGCACGCCCGGATGCTGGTGGTGATCGACCACCACGCCTCCAACACCGGCTTCGGCTCGCTGCGCATCATCGACCCGGCCGCCCCGGCGACCGCGGTCCTGGTGGACGAGCTGCTGCGCCGACTGGACGTCCCGCTCGACGCCGATCTGGCCGCCTGCCTCTACGCGGGCCTGGCCACCGACACCGGCTCCTTCAAGTACGCGGCCACCACCCCGGAGACGCACGAGCTCGCGGCCCGGCTGCTGGCCACCGGCATCCGGCACGACCTGATCAGCCGTCAGCTGTGGGACAGTCAGTCCTTCGGCTACCTCAAGGTGCTGGCCGCCGCGCTGGACCGGGCCGAACTCGAGCCGGCCGCGGCCGGCGGGCAGGGCCTGGTGTGGACCTGGGTGCCCTGGGCCGACCTCGCCGCGCACGCGGTCCCGCCCGAGGAGATCGAGGGCCTGATCGACGTCGTCCGCAAGGCCGCCGAGGCCGAGGTGGCCCTGGTGCTCAAGCAGGACCCGGACGGCAGCCTGCGCGGCTCCTGCCGCGCCAAGGGCGGCGTGGACGTCGCCCGCGTCTGCGCCCGCCTGGGCGGAGGCGGCCACAGCTACGCGGCGGGCTTCTCGTCCCGCGCGGGTGTGGCCGAGACGGTGGCCGCCTTCCGGGCGGCGCTCACCGACAACGACCAACCGGACTGAGGACAGAGCGAGTTCGTGAAGCGCAAAGGCACCGGGCCGGACGGCCTGGTCATCGTCGACAAGCCTGCCGGGATCACCTCCCACACCGTCGTCTCACGGATCCGCCGCCTCGCCGGCACCCGTAAGGTCGGCCACGCCGGAACGCTGGACCCGATGGCGACCGGCGTCCTGGTCATCGGCTGCGAGAAGGCGACCCGCCTGCTCGGCCACCTCGCGCTGACCTCCAAGACCTACGAGGCGACGATCCGCCTCGGCCAGGCCACGGTCACCGACGACGCCGAGGGCGAGGTCACGGCCGCCACCGACGCGGCAGGCGTGGCGGCGGACGCCGTCGCGGCCGGGATCGCGGCGCTGACCGGGGACATCCGGCAGGTGCCGTCGAAGGTCTCCGCCATCAAGATCGACGGCAGGCGCTCGTACGCGCTGGTGCGCGGTGGCGAGGACGTCGAGCTGGCGGCGCGGCCGGTGACGGTCTCGCGCTTCGACCTGCTCGCCCGGCGGGACGCGGTGGCGGAGGACGGCACGAAGGTGGTGGACCTGGACGTCGTCGTCGACTGCTCGTCCGGGACCTACATCCGCGCCCTGGCCCGCGACCTCGGCGCGGCGCTGGGCGTCGGCGGCCACCTGACCGCGCTGCGGCGGACCCGGGTCGGCGCCTACGGTCTGGACGTGGCGCGGACCCTGGAGCAGTTGGAGGAGGACTTCGCGCCCGCCGTCCTGCCGCTGCCTGACGCTGCCTCAGCCGCCTTCCCCCGGTGGGACGTGACCGACGAGCAGGCCCGGCTGATCGCCAACGGCGTGCGCATCGCCGCCCCGGAGCTGCCCGCCGACGCTCCCACGGCCGTCTTCGCCCCCGACGGGACGTTCGTCGCGCTGGTCGAACCGAAGGCCGGCAAGGCGAAGTCGCTGGCCGTCTTCGTGCCCTGAGGTCCCGTCCCTCCCCGGGACGGCTCCCGCCGGTAGGAGAGGAACGCGACGCGGCCGGCGCGCGGGTGTCCCCGCGAAGCGCGGATGCCCGCGCCCCAGGGCGACCGGGCTGCCCTTCAGAACCAGCTCGGCGATCCCGGTGCGGAGGGCGACGGCCGGCTCGCCGCGGCCGACCAGTCAGCTCGCGTTCCAGCCGGATCCCGTTCCCCGCCAGGGACTTGGGCGTGCGCATGGCCGCGACCGCGGTTGATGGCCACCACCGCGACGGCCGGGTCCGAGCTCTCGGCGCGGGCCGGGAGAAGGCGTGGTGCCGCAGGCACGGACCGGCGGTGGTGACGCCGGCGTCCACCCCGATCCGGCAGGAGCGGCGCACTTCAACGGCGGTGTCGAGGCGCGTCCCGGGCGGCGGAGTCTCGGCAAGGCGGTGTTGCGGTGACGGGCACCTGCGCGTTGTGTCAACGCCACGGTGCGGGGCTTCACCGGGGTCCTGCGCGTTGGCTACTCGACCCCTGGTGCGCCGACCTCGTCCACCAGGCCGCCGAGGTCGTCCGGAGCCGGAACGGCGGCTGCGCCGTCCAGGTGCGGGAGATCCAGTTCGACGACCCGTGCGGACACCTGCGCCAGGGCGAACTCGACCTCCAGGTCAGCGAGGTGCCCGTCGTGGAGCCGGGCATCGCCGTCGGACCGGTCCTGCTGTGCGAGCCCCGCGCGCTGATGCTGCCTGCCGGGCACCCGCTCGCCCGGCGCGACAGCGTGACGCTGCAGGACCTCGCCGAGGTGCCGCTGATCCAGCCCGGCGGCCCGCCCGCCAAACGTCTCTCACCCTCCCGGGCGAGCGCGTGAAGCACGCGGGCGGTGCGAAGGGGCGTAGGCGAACTGTCCTCCGCGCGCCCTGGGCAGGGTCTCCGCGACGGGCGGGGCGGGCCTGCCCGGGAAGGCGGGACCGCGGTGCTGGTGGAGATCTGCGACCTCACCGGTCGGGTGCTGGGTCTCGCCTTCGCCGTGGACCACGCCGGAACGCTGCTCACCGCCTACGAGGTCGTGGACGGGCAGGAGGAGTTCCTGCTGCGCCCGCAGAGCCGGGAGCCGGCGGATGCCGTGCGCGTCGGCTCCGACCGGGTGACCGGGCTGCCCGAGGAGGGGCTGGCCCTGGTCCGGGGCGAGCTGCTGGTTCCGCCGCTGCCGTTGCTGGTCGTCGGCGCGCAGCCGGGGCCGCTGCGGCTGCTGGACCTGCCGGGCTTCGTCGCCGGGACGGTCTCCGCCCGCTACGCGGGCGACGAGCGTTTCCACAGCCTCACCAGTGTCTGGCAGTTGACGGTCGATCAGGTGCCGTACGGGCTTCCGCTCGGCGTCGCCGGGGCTCCCGTGCTGGACGCGGCCTCGGGTGCCGTCGTCGCCGTCGCCACCGTGGCGCTGCGCTGCCGCCGCCGTGGCGCGGTGCTCGCGGTGCCGCTGCGGGAGAGCGCCGGCCTGGCCGACGTGCTCGCCCGCAGCGCCGCCTCCGTCCCGGCCTACGGTCCCGCGCTCAACCTCGCCGGGGTGCTGCAGTTGACGTCCCGTCGGCTGCCGCTCGCCGCCGTCGCCGAGCGGGTGCCGCGCGAGGACGTCGACTGGGGCGGCCTGGACCACCCGCTCACGGTGCTCGTCGGGCCCGGCGGCAGCGGGCGCACCACCGAACTCGCCGCCCTCGCCGTGGGCCGGGCCCAGGCCGTCTGGCGGGAGCCGACGCTCTGGCTGCGCGGCAGCGACCTGTCCCCCCGCGACGCCACCGTGCTCGACGCCGCCGAGCGGCTGCTGCCCGACGTCCGGGCCGCCGCCCGCGTCGCCGCACAGGCCCGGCGGCCGCTGCTGCTCGCCCTCGACGCCCCCGAGGAGATGCCGCCCGCCCTCGCCGCCCGCGCGGGCGCCTGGCTGGCCGACAGCGCGGCGCAGCTGCGGGAGTCAGGCATCCGGTGGGCCCTCGGCTGCGGGCCCGAGTTCTGGGAGCAGGCCGGGAGCGGACTCGACGCCCGCGTCGTCCCGCTCGGTCCGCTGCCCCCCGCCACCGCGGCCGCGCTGGGGCAGCGCTGGGCCGTGCCCGCCCGCACCGATCCGCTGACCACCCGGCTGCTGGGGGAGCTGCGAGCCGCCCAACCAGCATTGCGGCTAAGGGAGCTGACGGGCCGGGAGATCCTGTCCGGCTGGTTCGACCTGCTCTGCCTGCGCACCGCCGAAGCCCTCGGCGGCGGACGCCGCATCCTCGCCTCCACCGCCGGCCGGGCCCACGAGGCGGCGCGGCGCATGCTCGGCCCCGAAGGGGCGCTCGCCCCGGCCGACTTCGCGTTCCTCTTCCCGGGCCGCTGGGGCGCGGCCGCCCTCGCAGCGGGGCTGCTCGTCCCCAGCGGCACCGGCTACCGCTTCCCGCACACCCCGCTCGCCGACTGGCTCCAGGCCCAGCACCTCCACCTTCCCGCCGCCCTCGCCCTGCTGCTCGACCCGCCCGCCGGACCGCCTCCGGTCCGCGGGCGCGGCGCACACCGGCGCGGCGGTCCGCGGGTGCACCGGCTGCCGCCGCCCCGCCCGGCCCCGGACGGCCCGCGGCCGACGGTGCCGCGCTGGCGGATCGGACCGGTCGTGCAGGCGCTGCTCGGCGTCGGAGAGGAGGAACCCGCCGTGCTGGACGACTGGTTGGACTGGATCGCCCGCCAGGACGGCTCCGGCTGGTGGACCGAGCGGCTGCTCACCGGCGTGCTGCGGCAGGTCCCCGACCTCCGCGCGCACCGTGCGCTGCTGCTCCGCCTGGCCGCCCGCGACCAGCTGCCCCGGCCGCTCTGGGACCTCGACCCCGAGCTGGAGTTCGAGCTGCTCGGCGAGGTGCTGGCGGCGGGCCGCGCCGAGGCCGCCACGGTCGCCGCCGACCGGCTCCGGGCCCGCCCCGCTCCCGGCTACGCGGCCCTCTGCCGCTGGCTCCCGGACGAGCGCCTCTCCGGCCACGCCGCCGAGCTGCTGCTGGCCACCCGCCAGGTGGACGTGGACGCCCTCGCCGAGGCCCTGGTCGCCGCCGCCCACCCGCACGCCGACGGCGTGCTGCGGCTGCTCGCCCGGCTCGAACCCGCCGCCTGCTGCCGTGCCGTGGACCGCTGGGCGCACGACCCGCGCCGCGAACGCCACGTCGCCGCCGCCGTGCTGGCCCCGCAGATCCGGCCGGAGACCCCGCCCGACCGGGCCCTGTTGCGCTTCGCCGCGGCCGCCCTGCTCGCGCGCCCCGACGAGGAGACGCTGCACGGCGCCGCCCTCGCCGTCCTGGTCCGCGACCCGGAGACCAGGCCCCGCGCCCTGCGCGACGCCCTCGGCCGCTACCTCGCCGGCGACCCCCTGCTGCCGGCCGCCGCCCTCGCGCCCGCGCTCGACAGCGACCCGGCCGCGGTGCTCGCGGTCTTCGCGCGGCGGCTGGGCCGGCCGGGGGAGGAGGCGGCGATCCTGCGCGTCCTCGGCGAGACCCCCGCGCCCCGCGCCCGCAGGGCCGCCGGTCTGCTGGTGGCGGCACATCTGACGGCCCGTCCGGAATCCGCGCCGCTGGTCGCGGGCTGGGCCGCGGCCCGGCTGCGCCACGGCCCCGGCGAACGGGAGCAACTGCTCGGCCTCGTGCGCGACGTCGCGGCCGGAGGGTCCGAGGCCGTGCGGCAGTCCTTCCTCGCCGTGCTGCGCGCCTGCCCCGGGCCCCTGTGTGACGAACTGCTCGCCGTCCTCGCCCCGGTGGGCGCCGATCCGATGCAGGACGAGCCACGGGTGCATGGCAAGGTATAGGGGTACGGACACACCCCACGAGCTGGTACGAGCGAGTCGAGCGAGGAGCGGACAGGTGCAGCGCTGGCGTGGCCTGGAGGAGGTCCCCGGGGACTGGGGGCGCAGCGTCGTCACCATCGGCTCCTTCGACGGAGTGCACCGGGGCCACCAGCTGATCATCGGCCGGGCGGTGGAGGCCGCCGCGGAGCTCGGCGCGCGGTCCGTCGTCGTCACCTTCGACCCGCACCCCAGCGAGGTCGTCCGCCCCGGCAGCCACCCGCCGCTGCTCGCCCCGCACCACCGCCGCGCGGACCTGATGGAGCAGCTGGGCGTGGACGCCGTCCTGGTGCTGCCGTTCACTGCGGCGTTCAGCCAGCTGTCCCCGGAGGACTTCGTCCGCCTGGTCCTGGTCGAGGGCCTGCACGCAGCAGCGGTCGTCGAGGGCCCCAACTTCCGCTTCGGACACCGTGCGGCGGGCAACGTCGAGTTGCTGGCCCAGCTCGGCGAGCGCTACGGCTTCTCGGTGGACGTGTGCGACCTCAAGCTCTCCGGCCAGGCGGGCGGAGGAGAGCCCTTCTCCTCGACCCTGGCCCGCCGCCTCGTCGCCTCCGGCGACGTCGCGGGCGCGGCGGAGGTGCTGGGCCGCCCCCACCAGGTCGAGGGCGTCGTCGTGCGCGGCGCGCAGCGCGGCCGCGAGCTGGGCTACCCGACGGCCAACGTCGACACCCTGCCCCACACCGCCGTCCCGGCGGACGGCGTCTACGCCGGGTACCTGACGGTCGGTCAGGAGCGCATGCCCGCAGCGATCTCGGTGGGCACGAACCCCCAGTTCGACGGCAAGGTGCGCACGGTGGAGGCCTACGCCATCGACCGCGTGGGCCTGGACCTGTACGGCCTGCACGTGGCGGTGGACTTCGTCGCGTTCCTGCGCGGGATGGAGAAGTTCGACACCCTGGACGCCCTGCTGGACCGCATGGCCGTGGACGTCAAGCAGGCCCGCGAACTGACGGAGATGTAGTCCCCGTCAGGGGCGCGAGGAACTGCGCGGGCAACACACCACCCGGGGAGGTCCGACCCGTTGATCGGGGTCGGACCTCTCTCAGTGGTGGGCTGGTCGCGCAGTTCCTCGCGCCCCTGACGGGGAGNACACACCACCCGGGGAGGTCCGACCCGTTGATCGGGGTCGGACCTCTCTCAGTGGTGGGCTGGTCGCGCAGTTCCTCGCGCCCCTGACGGCTACGCCGCCTGACGGGGCTACTGGCCCCAGGTGGAGCGGGGGTCCACAGGGGGCTGGGGCTGCTGCGGAGCCTGCTGGCCCTGCGGAGCGACCTGCTGCCAGTGGATGGGCTGCGGCTGCGTCCGCGGGAAGTCCGCGGCCACCATCGCCGCCAGCTCGAAGTACGCCTCGCGCGTCTTCGGCTTCATCCGGGCCAGGTCCACCTCCGCGCCCGCGGACAGGTGCTCGTCGAAGGGCACCACGACCACCCCGCGGCAGCGGGTCTGGAAGTGGGCCACGATGTCGTCCACCTTGATCATCTTCGATGTCTCGCGGACACCCGAGATCACCGTGATGCTCCGCTGCACCAGATCCGCGTAGCCGTGCGCGGTCAGCCAGTCGAGCGTCGTGCTGGCGCTGCTCGCGCCGTCCACGCTGGGCGTGGCGACGATGATCAGCTGGTCCGCGAGGTCCAGCACCCCGCGCATCGCGCTGTAGAGCAGACCCGTGCCCGAGTCGGTGAGGATGATCGGGTACTGGCGGCCCAGGAAGTCGATGACCCGGCGGTAGTCCTCGTCGTTGAAGGTCGTCGAGACGGCGGGGTCGACGTCGTTGGCCACGATCTCCAGGCCGCTCGGGGCCTGCGAGGTGAACCGGCGCACGTCCATGTAGCTGTGCAGGTACGGCAGCGCCTGCACCAGGTCGCGGATGGTCGCCCCGGTCTCGCGCCGCACGCGGCGGCCCAGGGTGCCCGCGTCCGGGTTGGCGTCGATGGCGATGACCTTGTCCTGCCGTTCGGACGCCAGGGTCGCGCCGAGCGCCGTCGTCGTGGTGGTCTTGCCGACACCGCCCTTGAGGCTGATGACCGCGATCCGGTAGCAGCTGACCACCGGCGTGCGCAGCACCGCGAGCTTGCGCTGGCGCTCCTCCTCGGCGGCGCGCCCGCCCAGCCGGAACCTGCCGCCGCCCGAACGGCGGTCGGAGGGCTGCGGGTTGTTGCGCAGCAGGCGGTCCGAGGACAGCTCCACCGCGGCGGTGTAGCCGAGCGGCGCGCCCTGCGCCATGGGCGCCGCACCGGGCGGCGGGGCCCACCCCTGGCGCGGGTCCGGTGCGTACGCCGGGGGCGGGTAGGCCGCCTCCGGGGGCGCGGCGGCAGGCGGCTGGGCCGGGGCGTAGGGCTGCTGGGGCGCGGGCTGCTGCGGCGGATACCCGTAGGGCTGCGGGTATCCGTAGCCGTATGGCGGTTGCGGGTGCGGTTGCGCCTGCGGGTCCGGGTAACCCTGCGCGGGTGGCGGGGGGTAGACGCCGGCCGGCGGCTGGTACGCCTGCGGAGCCGGAGGAGGAACCGCCCCCGGCCACGGCGGCGGATACGCGCCGGGCGGAGGAACAGGTGACGCTCCGTCAGGGGCCGGGGCGGGGTAGCCCTCGCCCGGCGCCGGGACGCCGGTTGCTCCCTCCGCCTCGGCCACGGGGTGGGCGTCGTCAGGTGCGGCGTCGGGGTTCGCGTCCGATGCCTGGGGCGCGGTGTGCGGCTCGGACGTCTCGTCGCTGTGCGGGGCGTGGTCGTCCTGGCCCGAAGGCAGGCTCGCGGCGGCTGCTGCCGGAGGGGAGGACGGTGTGGCGTTCTCGTCGCCGTCGGCGTCGTCGGGCGCCGCGTCGTGGTCCCGGTCCGTCGCCCGGAATTCGGCGCTGTCCGCCGGCCCGCCCGGCTCGGAGGCCCCGGCGGCTCCGCCCGCGCCCTGCGCGGCGGGTGACGGGGCGTCAGGGGAGGCGCCGGAGACGGAGGGCGCGCCCGGGCCGGAGGCCGGAGCCGACGGGGTGTCGGCACGGGGGCCGCCGAACGACGCCTCGCCCACGGCAGGTCCGTCGCCGGGGGCGCCGAACGGCGGCACCCCCTGCGGAGCGGTTGACCGGGTGTCGGCAGTGGGCCCGCGGAAGGCGGGCACATCGGGCCCAGAGACCGGCGGCGCGTCGGCGCCGGGGGCGCCGGGGGCGCCGAACGGCGGCACGCCTGGGGCGGTTGACGGGGTGTCAGTGGTGGCCCCGCGGAAGGCGGGCATGCCCGGCCCAGGGGCCGGCGGCGTGGGCGACGGCGCGTCGGCGCCGAACGGCGCCCC
>NZ_JBHSQJ010000033.1:12727-38152 GCF_042658505.1 Streptacidiphilus monticola
CGCCCCGCCGCCCATCCCAGGGCCGCCCGCGGGGGGCTGGAACGGCGGTACTCCCGGAGTGGGTGCCGCGGCGGCAGGGGCCGCGCCGGGGAAGGGGGGCATGCCAGGACCGGGTACCGGCGGCGTGGGCGGCGGAGCGTCAGCACCGGCGGCACCGAAGGGTGCCTGCGGGGGGAACGGCGGCACACCGGCAGCAGGCGACGGGGCGTCAGGCGCAGGACCCCCCGCAGCGGGCGGCGCGAACGGGGAGACGTTCCCGGCCTGTCCGGGGAACGGGGGAACCGCGGGAGCCCCGACCGGAGGGACGCTCGGCTGGGACGACGGGTGGTCAACGGCCGGGCCCTGCCCCGGGAAGGGCTGCAGCGGCGCGAGGGGACGACCGTCCGGGCCGAGCTGCTGCGGGAACGGGCCGCCGGGCGGCGGCTGCGGCGGGTAGTACCCGCCCGGAGGGGGCGGATAGGCGCCCGGCGCCGGCGCCGCGGGCGGCGGGACCGGTGCGGAGCCCACCTGCGGGGCGTTCTGCATGTACCAGGCCGGCGGCGTGTAGTCGGGCGTGTCCGACGTCTCCTCGTCCTCGCCCGGCGCGTGCTCGCCGGCGTAGACGCCGTCGCGGTCGCTCGTCACTGTCCCCGTCCTCGCCTCTCGCTGTGCCGACGGCCTGACGGCCGCCGCTGCTGTCGGTCGCGCACCAGACTAACCGCCGTCCGGGTGAGCACGTCAGTACCGGTCGGGGCCACAGCGCCCGCCGCCTGCGGCGCGGGCGCCGAACCCAGGACCAGCCGCTCCCTGACATCGCCGCGACCGCCGGGCCCGGTTCCGGCAGGGCGACGTCCAGGGTTGACGGCGCATCAGGCGACGCGGGGCGGCGCCGGTCCGGAAGGCGTGACGAGAGGCGGTCGTCCCCACCGGCTCACTCCGCAGCGGCGGCCCGGCCTCGCACCGCCGTACGTCCGCACGCCGTCCCCCGGCCGGCCCGGGGGAGACGGGGAGCTAGTCCATCCGGCGCGCCGGGCCCAGGACTTGGGCCTCCGCCGCGGTGGGGCCGCTCTGGGTCAGGGTGCGGTCGGTGCGGGTCGCCCACAGGGTGACGCCGTCGCCGAGCGAGGGCAGGATGCGCTCCTCCTGCTCGGGCAGGGTCAGGGCCTTGGCCACCGCCGCCGCCTCCTGCGGGGAGACACGCTGCACGCCCACCAGTTGAGCGCCCGTCAGCAGCCGCTCCGAGCCCGCACCCAGGTAGGGGAGCACCGTCAGCACCGTCTGCCAGGGGCTCGCCGACAGGCGGGTGCGTGCCGGGCGTGGCCCGCAGTCGCGGACGACCAGCACAGGCGCGGCCACCGTCGCGCCCTGCGGGCCGATCCGTCCCAGCGGGTGCACCGTCAGGCACGGCTGGCCGCCGCCGGCGGCCTGGGCGACCGCGCCCCACAGGTGGCCGCGGCCGGTCTCGACGGCCACCCGGGCGCCGGTCGCGGCCGCGCGCAGCGCGATGAGCTGGGCGGTCCAGACGCCGCCCAACAGCACCACCTCGTAGGGCGTGGGCCGGAACAGCCCGGCCACCGCCGGGCGGCCCTCGCCGTCCTGGCCGATGACGACGCCGTCGTCCCCGACCGGGAGCGAGACCCGCTCCAGCGCGTCGGCCTCCAGGATGTGCTGCTCGCGGCGCGGCCCGCGCAGGCCGAAGCCCGCCGTCAGTGCTGCCATCTCAGTGGGTCCCTTCGCGTCAACGGATGGTGCCGCCGAGCGGCAGGGTGGCCAGCAGGCCGGGCAGCTGCTCGTGGTCCAGCCGCAGCAGGCCGATCCCGGCGGAGCGCGCCCGCGTCTCCAACTGGCGGGCAGCCGCCGCAAGTTCGGACTCGCCGCGGGCGGTCACCCGGACGTGCCCGGTCAGCGCCACGGCCCCCGCGCCAGCGCGGCGCAGCGTCACGCTGAGGCTGCTGCCCAGCGAGGGCGTGCCGGTGAGCATGTCGACCACCGCGGGGGCGTGCGGGCCGTCCAGCCGGGGCCAGGACGAGACCCAGTAGCTGCGGTGCCAACGGTCGTCGCAACGCCAGGACTTGACGGCCTCGACGGTGCGTCGGGCCGGGCCGCCCGGCTGCGCCGAGCGGCCGTGCGTGGCCGCCACCGGGTGCGGCAGCGTGGCCGTGCCGATGGCGGAGGTGACCCCGGCCGCGTCCAGCACGGTCGCGCGGAGGCCGGCGCCGCCGAGCCGGGCGGCGAGCTGGTCCACCGCGCGCTGCAGCGCCTTGCGCGCGCCGATCTCGCCGCCGCCGCGGGCGGTGACGGCGGGGCGGCACAGCTCGGGGTCCAGCCGGACGGCGACCCAGGTCATCCGCAGCGCGGGGGTGGAGGTGCCGTGCGGCAGTTCGCGGTAGGCGCGCGCGGCCAGGGCCTGCTCGGGCAGGTGCGGGGCGGGGGCGGTCTGGCTGAACTGCAGGACCTGCACCGAGTCCAGCACGATGTCGTCCACCGTCAGCGCGTTCGCCAGCAGCGACAGCGGCAGCGGCGAGCCGGGGGCGGCCGGGCGCAGCGGACGGTCCGGTGCCTCGACGCGGATCAGCGCGCTGAGGAAGGTGCCGTCGCCGACCATGCCGATCTCGCGGCGCTCCTTGCGGCCCGCGCCGCCGTCCCACTCGATGCCGTGCGCGGTGACCCGCAGGGCGGGCTCCCACTCCAGCACCGGGACCAGCGCCGGGTCCGCCTCCGGATCCAACTCCGTCCGCCGGGCGGCACGTTGGCGCGCCCTCAGGTCGAGCCGGACGCGCAGGGCGTCGCCGAAGCCGAGGCCGTTCCAGCGCAGCAGCGCGGGCAGCACCAGCAGGACGGCCAGCACGCCGCAGCCGATCAGGGCGATGCGGCCGCCGGCCATGCCGAGCAGGACCAGTGCGGCGATGGCCTCCACCAGCACCAGTTGGGACAGCAGCAGTGGCCCGATGCGCCCTGGGCGCGGCCGCGGGACCGGACGTGCCGGGCCCGCCTGCGGTGCGGCGTCCGCGGGGCGGCGGCTGCCGCGGCCGCCTTCGCGGACGGCCGGCGGCGGAGCGGTCTGTGTGGGCATCCCCCGAACTACCCTCTCTGCTCGAAGTCCTCGCGTGCTCGCTGGTGCCAAGCAGGCCCGCTTGTCAGGTCCCGGTTGGCTCGGGGCTACACCGTACCCGTACCGTACGTACCGTTCGCGCGAGGCATCCGTCAATCGACGTACGGGGAGCATGGGGATGGCATCACGCAAGTACGAGTTGAGTGCCTACACCTACTCGAGGCGGCGCACGGTGGCGGCGTTCCTGCGGCCGGACGGCGGGGGCAGCGTCGAGGACGCGCCCAAGCCGCTCCGGGCGCTCGTACCCAGCGTGGTGCTCGGGGTGGTGACCGTGGCGGTCTTCGGGGCGATCGGCATCGTCAAGCCCAGTGCGCCCAAGGACTGGCAGACGGCCAACGCCGTCATCGTCGACCGGCAGACCACCACCCGCTACGTGATGCTCGGCGGCGTGCTGCACCCGGTGCTCAACATCGCCTCGGCGCGGCTGCTGCTGCAGGACAAGTCCACCGTCGTCGAGGTGGACGACAAGGTGCTCACCTCGCCGTCGGTCAAGCGCGGCGCCACCCTCGGCATCCCCTACGCCCCGGACAGCCTGCCCACCGCGGACGAGGCGGCCGCTCCCAAGACCTGGGCCGCCTGCGACCGCCAGGGCGACGGCGGCGTCGACCAGAAGCTGTTCGTGCTCGGCCGGGGCCAGGAGGCGGCGCTGAACCAGCGGTTGAGCGCCCGTCAGGCGTTCTACGTGCAGGGCCCGGACGGCGCGCGGTTCCTGGTGGACGCCGGCGGCACGGCGCACAAGCTGCTGCGCGGCTCGGTCAGCCCGGCCGCGGTGCAGGCCGCGAAGCAGTCCGACGACCCGTGGGCGTACCTGGCCACGGCCGCCTTCGGCGGCACCGTCCAGCGCCCGCAGCCGGTGACCAAGGAGTGGCTGGACGCGCTGCGTCCCGGCGACCCGATCAGCCTGCAACTGCCGAACCTGGACGGCCGGTTCGGCCAGACGGTGGCGGTGCCCGGCAGCGGTGTGCCGAACCGGGTGGGCGACGTGTTCCACACCTCCTCCACCGGCCTGCACTACGTCGTGCTCAAGGACGGGGTGCACCCGGTCTCCGCGTTCACCGCGCGGCTGCTGGACGCGCTGCACCCGGGTCAGCCGGAGCAGCAGGTGGATGCGCTGGCCGTGGCCGGCGCCAACGAGCGCTCGCCCTACGCCGCAGACCTGGACTGGCCGACGGCGGCCGTCGAGCAGGCCAACACCGGCGGCGTCGCCTGCGCCGTCTACGACGGGGCGCAGACCGGCGTCGGTCCCGCCAAGTACGCGCTGTGGACCGGCAGTTCCTACCCGGTGGCGCAGGCCGCCTCGGGAACCGCGGGCGTCTACGTCACGCCGGGCACCGGCCTGCTCTACCGGGCCGTCTCCGGCACCAGCACCGACAGCGGCGCGGTCGACCTGCTGACCGACGCGGGGCTGCGCTACCCGGTGCCGCAGAACGGCGGCGCGCAGAGCCGGCTCGGCTACGGCGACCTGAAGCAGCCGCTGCCGGTGCCGCAGGCGTGGTCGGCGCTGGTGCCCACCGGTCCCGCCCTCAACCCGACCGCCGCCGGTCAGCCGCAGGGAAGTTGACGGCTCCTCGGCGCCCCGGGCCACGGGATCGTTGCCGTACGTCCCAAGTTGTCCACAAGTTGGCGGGGGGTGTTGGGCGTGTCCGCGACGACGGATAGAGTGATCGTGCGAAAGGTGCCCAAAGGGCGGCACCGGCCGGGCGGGGGCGCGCAGTTCCGGGGTTTGTCCTGCGGGAACACCCCTCGCACTACCGGTTTCTGACGGTCTGTCTCATGGGGGACGGTGCACATGGCTGGACAGTTCAGGACTACCCACGAGGAGATGCGGGCCTTCTCCGCTCGCATGTCCGAGGTCAACGCGCAGATCCAGCAGGAGCTGAGCCGGCTGAACAACGTGGTCAGCTCCATCACGTCGGGGTGGCAGGGCGACGCCGCCACCGCGTACCAGCAGCTGCAGCAGAAGTGGAACGAGGACGCGAGCAAGCTCAACCGCGTGCTCTCGGAGATGAAGGACGCCATCGACAACACGGCGAGCCAGTACAGCTCGACGGAGCAGGAGCAGCACTCCAGCCTCAGCCGGATCACCTCCGCGCTCGGCTGACCCGCTCCCGGGCGGGTCGCCCGGTCGTTTCTTCACACCACGTAACCGAGGAGGCATCATGTCCGGCCACATCATGGTCAATTTCGCCACCGTGTCCCAGGCGGCGAGCGACGTCCGCAGCACCGCGGGCAAGGTCCAGGCCCAGCTCGACGATCTGCGCGCCGGCGTGCAGCGGATCGCCCAGAGCTGGGAGGGCAAGGCGCAGGAGGGCTACCAGGCCCGCCAGCGCGAGTGGGACTCCACCGCGGCCGACCTGCACGCGGTCCTGGAGCAGATCGCCGGTGCGCTCGACCAGGCCGCGCAGAACTACCAGTCCACCGAGAACCGCAACGCCGCGATCTGGGGATGAGCAGAGCGGTGTCGAGGGCGGCAGCCGCGGCTGCCGCCCTGGCCCTGGGCGCCCTCGGGGGTGTGGGCGCGGGGGCCGTTCCGGCCTACGCCTCCAGCGGCCAGTGCACCTTCCCGGCGCAGGACATCCCGGGCACGCCCTGGGCGCTCCAGCGGGTCCTGCTGCCGCAGCTCCACCAGAAGGCGACCGGCAAGGGCGTGACGGTCGCCGTCATCGACACGGGCGTCGACGCCACCAACCCGCAGCTCGCGGGGGCGGTCACGGCCGGCCCGACGCTGCTCAAGGACGCCCAGGGCAACGCGCTCACCGATCCGGTCGGCCACGGCACCATGGTCGCGGGCATCATCGCCGCGCGCGCCATCCCGTCCACCGGTTTCGTCGGCATCGCCCCGCAGGCCCGCATCCTGTCGATCCGTCAGAACGACGGCCAGGGCAACGGCACCCAGAGCGACCTGGCCCGTGCCGTCGACTACGCCCGCACGCACGGCGCGGGCGTCATCAACATCTCCCAGGACGTCAGCAGCAACGGCAAGCCGGTCGCGCTCCCGGAGAGCAGCGAGCTGGGCCAGGCCGTCAAGCGCGCGGTGGCGGCCGGGATCGTCGTGGTCGCCTCGGCGGGCAACGAGGGGCTGCCCCTGCCCACCTACCCCGCGTCCTTCCCCGGCGTGCTCGGCGTGGGCGCGTCCGACCGCAACGACGAGCGGGCCGAGTCCTTCTCCGAGAGCGGCACGTCGGTGGGCGTGGCCGCCCCGGGCGTCGACATCGTCTCCACGGTACCCAAGCGCGGGCAGTGCGTGGACAGCGGCACGAGCTTCGCGGCGCCCTATGTGGCGGGCGTGGCAGCGCTGTTGAAGCAGATGTACCCGCACTGGACGCCTGCGCAGATCATCGCCCGCATCGAGCAGACGGCGCAGCGGACCGATCCCGGCCGCAACGACCAGATCGGCTGGGGCGTGGTCGACCCGGTGGCGGCCGTCTCCGACACCTCCGCTCCCGAGGACGCCCCTACGCCCACCCCCCAGGGCCCGCGGGCGGCGGCGCCGGTCAAGCCCCGGCCCCTCGCCCCCGGCGAGACCCAGGCCGACCGCGACCGCCGCACGGCGTTCTACGCCGTCGGCATCGCCGCCCTGTTGGTCCTCCTGGTCACCGGCACCGCCACCGTCCTCCGCGACGCCCGCCGCCGCCAAGCGCTTTAGGGCGTAGCCCCCAGGGGCGCGAGGAACTGCGCGAGCAACACACCACTGAGGGAGGTCCGTCCCCGATCAAGGGTCGAACCTCCCTGGGTGGTCGGCTGGTCGCGCAGTTCCTCGCGCCCCGCAAAAGCCCCTGACGGGGCCTCAGTCGTCCTCGGGGACGGTGATGACCCAGCGGGTGTCCGGGCGGGGGCGGAGGTAGAAGACCCAGTACAGGGCCGCCGCAGCGGTGATGCCCAGCGTGATCACCAGCGCCTTGACCGTCTGCTCGTACGCGGCGTAGCCCAGCACGGCCAGGATGAGCACCGGCACCACCGGCCACCCGGGCATGCGCCATGCCGCCGCGTCCTTGTGCTTGCCCCGCCGCGTCCCCAGTGCCGCGATCGCCACGAACGCGTACAGCAGGATGACGGCCACGCTGGTGACGCTGCTCAGGGTGTCCAGGTTCACGAAGCAGAGGATCGCGCCGGGGACGCCGACCGCCAGGGTGGAGATCCAGGGGGACCCGTAGCGCTTGCTGAGGCTGCCGAAGGCGCGGTTCACCGGGGCGGGCCAGGCGGCGTCGCGCGAGGAGGCGAACAGGACCCGCGAGTTCTGGATGACCATGACGATGGCCGCGTTGATGATGGCCAGCGCCACGCAGAGGCTGATGAAGGTGCCGATCGCGGAGTTGCTCCACTGGGTGACCATGCCCGCGATGTCGCCGCTGGACAGGACGTCCAGGCTGGGCGCGCCCAGGGTGATGCCGATGGTCGGCAGCAGGATGATCAGGGAGCCCAGGCCCAGGGTCCACAGCACGGTGCGCGGGACGGTGCGGTGAGGGCGTTCCATCTCCTCGGCCAGGTAGACGGCGGTGGAGAAGCCCTGGGTGATGAAGAGGGCCACGGCCAGGCCACCGGCCATGAGGCTCAGGTTGACGACGCTGCTGTGCCCGTGCCCGTCCGTGACGGTGGGGTGCAGCATGACGCTCGCCGAGCGGTTGCTGTGCGCGAAGCCCAGGACCGCGACCATGCCGGCCGCGATGACCTCCAGGACGAGGAAGATGCCGGTGATCCAGGCGTTGGCGCGCAGGTCCAGCAGACCCATGACGGTGGCGGCCAGCATCACCAGGGCGCCCATGACCTGGTTGTTGACGTGGAACAGCGGGGCCAGGTACTCCGCCGTGCCCAGGGCGATGATCGGGGGAATGATCATGACGCAGATCAGCGCCTGGATGAAGACCAGCCAGCCGGCGAAGCGGCCGACCGTGGTGCCGGCCATCGCGTACTCGCCGCCGGCGCTGGGGACCAGGGTGCCCAGCTCGGAGTAGCAGAACGCCACGCCGATACAGAGGACCATGGCGACCGCCAGGACCACCGCGGTGCCCGTGCCGAGGGTCTGCAGCGAGCCGGGGACCAGCACGAACAGCGAGGAGGCCGGGGTCACGCAGGACAGCGTCAGCAGGGTGCCGCCGACGACGCCGATGGAGCGCTTCAACTTCGGGGGGTTGCCGCCTGGCGCGGCGTCGAAGGCGCCGTCCTGGGGACGGCTCAGCGTGTCGGTCATGCGCGTTCCGATCTCTACTGGTGAGGGTCAGCGAGAGGGAGCGATATCGCCTCCGGGCGGTTGCTTCGCATGTCTTCGGTCGCTCCCTTGCCCGGTCATGAAACCTTTGCTGTTAACGAAGCGTCAAGGACGGTTTTCCTTCGGATTCCGTGGTGTTAACGCCGTATCACAACTGAACTGATGGGCCGTCAGTGCGCTGACCGACATGGCCCCATGCATCCCCGGCCTGGCTATCAAATGCAGAACGGGACATCTGCCTTCATACTGAAGGCTGATGTCCCGTTCTGTCCTTTCGCTGGATTCCGCTACGCGACGCTTCGAATCACGCAGCCAGGTGAGGCGAATCTCCCGATAACGATCGGGCCACTCCCACCAGGCGGACGGCTACTGCGGTGGCAGCCATCCCGTCTGCACCGTGAAGGTGCCGCGGCGGCGGGTGACCAGCACGCCTCGGCCGGGCGGAAGGATCTGCGGGCGGACGTTGCCCAGCAGCACGCCCTCGTCGCGGTCGCCGGAGAGCACGATGCCCTGCGCGCCCAGCTCCTTGAGCCGCTGGATGACCGGCTCGAACAGGGCGCGCCCGGCACCGCCCGAGCGGCGGGCGATGATGATGTGCAGGCCGACGTCCTTGGCGAACGGCAGCACCTCAAGCAGCTGCTGCAGCGGGTTGCCGGACGAGGTCGCGACCAGGTCGTAGTCGTCGACGACCAGGAACAGCTCCGGGCCCGACCACCAGCTGCGGTCGCGCAGCTGCTCCTGGGTGACGTCCTTGCCGGGGATGCGGCGTTCCATCGAGCCGCGCACGTCGCCGAGGAAGGCCTGCAGCGCGGGCTGCGCGGCGGCGTACTCCAGCAGGTGCGGGGTGGTCACGGCGCCCAGCAGCGAGCGCCGGTAGTCGCCGATGACGATCAGTGCCTGCTCCGGGGTGTACCGCTCGGTGATGCCCTTGAGGATCAGCCGCAGCAGGGCCGTCTTACCCGTCTCGCCGTCACCGAAGACGATGAAGTGCGGGTCCGCGTCGAAGTCCAGGTAGACCGGCTCCAGCGCGTTCTCGTCGACGCCGATGGCGATGCCCAGCTCCGGGCGCTCGAAGCCCTTGGGCAACTGCTCCGCCGGGAGCAGCTCGGGCAGCATCCGCACCCGCGGGGCCACCGGTCCGCTCCAGGCGCCGGCCACCTGGCGCACGAACTCCTGCACGCCGTCGGCCAGGTCCTCGGTCCCGCTGGAGCCGTCCACGCGCGGCAGGCCGGCCAGGAAGTGCAGCTTGTCCGGCGTCAGGCCCCGGCCCGGCGCGCCGGCCGGGACGTTCTGCGCGACCTTGCGGTCCACCTCGGACTCCATCGCGTCACCGAGCTTGAGCTCGACCCGGTTCAGCAGCAGGTCCTTGAGCGCCGGGCGGATCTCGCCGTAGCGGGCGGCGGAGACCAGCACGTGGATGCCGTAGGCCAGACCCTGCTGGGCCAGGTTGGCGACCAGCGGCTCCAGTTGCTCGAACTCCTGACGGAAGGTCAGCCAGCCGTCGATGACCAGGAACACGTCGCCGTACTGCTCGCCGGGCAGCAGGCCCTGCTTGCGGCGGTTGCGGTAGGTGGCGATGGAGTCGATGCCCTGTGCCCGGAACAGTTCCTCGCGGTGCGAGAGCAGCCCGGAGACCTCGGCCAGGATGCGGCGGACCTTGTCGCCGTCCAGGCGTCCCGCGACGCCGCCGACGTGCGGCAGGTCGGCCAGGCCGATCATGCCGCCGCCGCCGAAGTCCAGGCAGTAGAACTGGACCTCGGCCGGGGTGTGCGAGAGCGCGAACGAACCGATGACGGTGCGCAGCAGCGTGGACTTGCCCGAGCGCGGACCACCGACGACCATGCCGTGGCCCTGGGCTCCGGCGAAGTCCAGGTACATCACGTCGCGGCGCTGCTCGAACGGCTTGTCCACCAGGCCGACCGGGACCATGAGCCGGCCCAGCGCCCCGTAGTCCGGCGCGGTCAGGCCGCGCTCGGCGGTCGGGGTGACCTGGCCGAACAGCGCGTCCAGCGAGGGAGCCTCGTTCAGCGGCGGCAGCCACACCTGGTGCGCCGGCGGGCCCTGGCCCTCCAGCCGGTCCACGATCACGTCGAGCACCGTGTCCACCAGCGCGTCGTCCTGACGCGCCGTCACCTGCGGCTCCTCCTCGACCTCGGGCAGCACCGGCAGCGGCACCGGCCGCCCGGTGAACAGCACCGGCTGCGCCCGGCGCACCCGCCCCGAGGACTGGCGCACCCCGCCGGCCCGGTAGGGGCCGGACACGTAGGCGGCCTTGAACTGCGCGAAGACGTCCGTGCCGAACTTCAGGTAGCCGACACCCGGCACCGGGGGCAGGTGGTACGCGTCCGGCACGCCCAGCGCCGCCCGCGACTCGGCGGCCGAGAAGGTGCGCAGACCGATGCGGTAGGAGAGGTAGGTGTCCAGACCGCGCAGCCGCCCCTCCTCCAGGCGCTGCGAGGCCAGCAGCAGGTGCACGCCCAGCGACCGGCCGATACGGCCGATCTGGATGAACATGTCGATGAAGTCCGGCTTCGCCGTCAGCAGCTCGCTGAACTCGTCGATGATCAGCAGCAGCGAGGGCAGCGGGTCCAGCGGTGCGCCCGCCGCGCGGGCCCGCTCGTAGTCGTGGATGTTGGCGTAGTTGCCGGCCGCGCGCAGCAGTTCCTGACGCCGGTTCAGCTCACCGGTGATGGAGTCGCGCATGCGGTCCACCAGGGTCAGCTCCTCGGCCAGGTTGGTGATGATGGCCGAGGTGTGCGGCATGTCGGCCATGCCCGCGAAGGTCGCACCGCCCTTGAAGTCGGCGAGGACGAAGTTCAGCGTCTCCGAGGAGTGCGTCATGGCCAGGCCCAGCACCAGTGTGCGCAGCAGCTCCGACTTTCCGGAACCGGTCGCGCCCACGCACAGGCCGTGCGGGCCCATGCCCTCCAGTGCCGCCTCCTTGAGGTCGAGCACCACCGGCTCGCCGCCCGCGCCCAGACCGATCGGCACCCGCAGCCGCTCGTGCACCGGCCGCGGCCGCCAGGTCCGCGCCACGTCCACCGAGGCCGCGTCACCCACGCCCATCAGGTCCGTGAAGTCCAGGTTCGCCAGCAGCGGCTCGTCGTCGCCGCCCGCGGACACCCGCAGCGGGGCCAACTGCCGCGCCAGCGCCTCGGCCTGCCAGGCGGACAGGACGTCCGGCTCGCCCGAGTAGCGCGCGCCCGAGGACGACTGCAGCCGCATCTTCTCCGGCGTCACCACCACGGCCAACTGGCCGCGCAGCTCGTCCAGTTCACCGGGGACGACCTCGATCACGGTGACGCCCAGCAGGCCGTCCGCGCTCGCCAGCACCGACTCCGGGTCCACGTTCGCCCCGTCCAGGACGATGACCAAGTGCGGCTGGTCCGGCTGCAGTTGGCCGTCCCGGTGCCAGCGCGGCCGTCCGGACAGGTCGTCGGAGAGCAGGCCCTCCAGCTCCTCCAGCGAGGTGCAGATCATCCGGCGCGAGCCCGCGCCGTCCGACTCGCTCGCGTGCTGCACGTGCGGCAGCCACTTCGCCCACTCCCACTCCGGCGCGGCGCCCGGCGCGGCGGCGATGCCCACCACCAGGTCGTCGGGGGAGTGAAGGGTCGTCAACTGCGCCAGCGCGGAACGCACCACGCCGTAGACCGTGTCCGGGTCACCCGACACGGACAGGTGGTAGAAGGCCCGCAGCGACACCGCGAGCGGCAGGCCCGGGATGGTGCTGTGGCCGGCCAGGAAGCTGCGCATCGCCTCGGCGGTCAGCGGCTCCAGATCGTCCACCGGGGCCGTCTGCGGCGGCACCAGCTTGGTCGCCAGCTGCTGCGGACCGGTGCCGATGCGCACCTGCCCGAAGTCCGCGTCGCTGGGCCGCCGTTCCCACAGCCGCCGGCCTTCGGCCACGATCGACCACAGCTGGTCCGGCTCCGGGTGCAGGTACAGCTGGGCGTCGCGCTGCCTGGTCGCCGTCCGGCGGACCTGCTTGCGCAGCTGCGCAAGGTACTTGAGGTAGTCGCCGCGCTCGTCGTCCAGCTCCGCGCCGCCGCCCTTGCGCTGCTGGTTCACCTGCGCGACCGCCATGGCGAGGGTGGTGGCGACCATGACGCCGCCCATCACCTTCATCATCATCTGCATGCCGGGCATGAAGAAGAACGCGGCGGAACCGGCGGTGGCCAGCATCGGCAGCAGCGCCTGCCACCATGGCGCGCCGTCCCCTCGCGCGAGTTCGGGCGGGGACTCCAGCCGGAGGTCCTCACTCGGCACCGCGGGCGGGTACGCCCGCGGCGGCCGCTTGACGGTAACGACGCTCATCGCGCTTCTCCCCAGAGCTTCAGGCCTACCGGCCGGGGAGGCCAAGTGGGGCCGCGGCAGCCCCCGTTCCCCGTACCGCAGGCCGTGATCCTACCCGTGTGCGATTGATGTGCCGCCGTCAGACCCCCAGGGGCGCGGGGAACTGCGCGGGTACGCACCACCCAGGGAGGTCCGGCCCGCACGTGGGGTCGGACCTCCCCGCGGCGAGGGCTGGTCGCGCCCACGCGGCGGAGCCGCAGGTGTCCGCAGCCTCGCGTTCCGGACGTGCCCGGCGCATGTAGGCTGACCGGCTGTACGCGGACAGCCAATGCAACTCCAGGGGGAGGGGCCGCCAGGTGAGCACGAGCGCAGCGACCGGGTTCTGCCGGGTCACCGTCGTCGCGCCGGACAGCCGGATCGACGTCGCACTGCCGGAGGACGTCCCGCTCGCGGAGGTCTACCCCGAGGTGCTGCGGCTCTCGGGCCAGAGCCAGGCCGAAGGCGCGCCCACCGGTTACCACTTGGTGCGCAGGGACGGGACCGTCCTCGACAGCAGCCTGACCCTCGCCGCGCAGAACATCCGCGACGGCGACCTGCTCTCGCTGCGCCCCTTCGCCGAGTCGCTGCCCCCGGCCGTCTACGACGACGTGGCCGACGCCGTCGCCACCGCCGTCAGCGCCGACCGCAGTCTGTGGGGCCCTCAACTCCTGCGCACCGCAGGCCTGTTCGCGGGTGTGCTGGCGCTGACCCTGCTCGGCTTCGCGCTCTGGTTCGCCGACCTGCGGCACGACATGCACTCACTGCCCGGCCTCGTCGCCGGCGTCGTCGCGCTCGTGCTGGTCACCCTCGCCGGCGTCCGGGCACGCGTCTACGAGGACCGGGGCAGCGCCGTCGCGCTCGGACTCGCGGCCCTGCCGCTGGCGCTGCTCGGCGGTTCCGGCATCGTCGCCCCCGCCCACGGTGACGGCCCCGGCCGGGTGCAGTTCCTCATCGGCTGCCTCGCCGTCCTGGTCGCCGCGGTGCTGCTCACCGCCCTCACCCCGCAGGGCGACGCCCCGTTCGTCGGCGCCGCGCTGGTCGCCGGCGTCGGCACCGCCGCCACCTTCGCGGCGGTGCTCACGGGCGCCTCGTCCCGCGAGGTCGCGGCGGGCGCGGCGGTCGTCGCCGTCGCGCTGATCGGCTTCCTGCCCGCGCTGTCGGCCCGCTTCGCCCGCCTGCCCGTCGCCTTCCAGGCCCCGCAGCAGCGGGCCTCCGCCGAGGCCGGCCACGAGCCCGAGGCCGCGGACTTCGAGCGGATCGCGGCCCAGGCGCGACGCGGCCACGAACTCCTGGTCGGTCTGGTCGGCGGCTGCGCGGCGGTCGTCGTCGGCTCCGGCGTCGTCCTCTCCTTCACCGACGACCGCTGGACCCAGTTCCTCGCCCTCGCCCTGGGCATCGCCACCATGCTGCGGGCCCGGCTGTTCCGCTACACCTCCCAGGTGCTGAGCCTGCTGGTCGCCGGCGCGGGCACGCTGGCCCTGCTGGTCGTGTCCATCGCGCTGCACCTGCCGCTGTTCCTCTTCGAGAACCAGCGCAACCCCTCGGCCGTCGACATCCGCACCCTGGTGATCGCCGCCGCGATCGTCGGCGGCGGCGCGATCCTGGTCGGCGTGGCACTCGTCGTTCCCCAGAAGGGGGTCTCCCCCTTCTGGGGCCGCATCCTCGACCTCGTCGACGGCCTCGTCCTCGCCAGCCTCATCCCGCTCGCCCTGGCCGTCCTCGACGTCTACAGCACGGTCCGCGGCTTCACCAGCTAGCCCCCCTCAGGGGCGCGGGGAACTGCGCGACCAGCCCACCACTCGCGGAGGTTCGTCCCGCAGGTGGGGTCGGACCTCCCTGGGTGGGTGGCTGCTCGCGCAGTTCCCCGCGCCCCTGNCGGGGAACTGCGCGACCAGCCCACCACTCGCGGAGGTTCGTCCCGCAGGTGGGGTCGGACCTCCCTGGGTGGGTGGCTGCTCGCGCAGTTCCCCGCGCCCCTGAGGGCTCGTGCAAGTGCAGCAGGTGACGACTGGTAACCTTGGCTGCTGGAATGCGCCCGGGTTCGTCCGGACCCTGTGAGGAAGACCAGGGACCGACCGGGGCATCGAGACTACAAGGAGTCGGTCACAGTGGCCCTCGACCCCGCCATCAAGAAGCAGATCATCGCCGAGTACGGCACCAAGGAGGGCGACACCGGCTCCCCCGAGGTCCAGATCGCGCTGCTCAGCCGCCGTATCTCGGACCTGACCGAGCACCTCAAGTTCCACAAGCACGACCACCACTCCCGTCGTGGTCTGCTGCTCCTGGTCGGCCAGCGTCGCCGTCTGCTGCAGTACCTGGCCAAGACCGACATCGAGCGCTTCCGCACCCTGGTGGACCGCCTCGGCATCCGCCGTGGTGCCGCCGGCGCCGCGCGCTAGTCGACCGCCTCGGGGCGGCTCCCGTCTGGGGAGCCGCCCTTCGGCACATCCGGAGCACCGCGCGGTGGCCACGCCACGCGCGGCACGGTTGAACGTTGCGCACGCGTGGGAATGTGCACGTGCGTAAGGTGTAAAGCACACAACGCAACAGCGAGAACAGAAACAAAGACGCCGGAGCGTCCACACGCATCCGACCTCAGGCGGCAACCAGGCGCCGGTCCTCGGTAGTGGCCAGCCGGACCCACGCGGGTCCGACGGCTTCGATCGAAGACCGGCCCGGCCGGTCCCGCCGAGCAGCGGAAACAGCGCGAGGGCGCTCCACCTTGAGGACACGAAGGAGATCTTCCGGGTGGAAGACATCAACATGCACGAGAGTGTCGCGGTCATCGACAACGGCGCCTTCGGCACCCGCACCATCCGCTTCGAGACCGGCCGTCTCGCCAAGCAGGCCGGCGGCTCCGCCGTCGCCTACCTGGACGACGACACCATGGTCCTTTCCGCCACCAGCGCCTCCAAGCAGCCGAAGGAGCACTTCGACTTCTTCCCGCTGACGGTCGACGTCGAGGAGCGCATGTACGCCGCCGGGCGCATCCCCGGCAGCTTCTTCCGTCGTGAGGGCCGTCCCTCCGAGGACGCCATCCTGACCTGCCGCCTGATCGACCGTCCGCTGCGCCCGTCCTTCGTCAAGGGCCTGCGCAACGAGGTCCAGGTGGTCGTCACCGTCATGGCGCTCAACCCCGAGCACCTCTACGACGTGGTCGCCATCAACGCCGCCTCCGCCTCCACCCAGCTCGCGGGGCTGCCCTTCTCCGGCCCGATCGGCGGCGTCCGCGTCGCGCTGATCCGCGGCCAGTGGGTCGCCTTCCCGACGCACAAGGAGCTGGAGGAGGCCGTCTTCGACATGGTCGTCGCCGGTCGCGTCCTGCCAGACGGCGATGTCGCGATCATGATGGTCGAGGCCGAGGCCACCGACAAGACGATCGAGCTGGTCAAGGGCGGTGCCGTCTCCCCGACCGAGGAGGTCGTCGCCGAGGGCCTCGAGGCCGCCAAGCCCTTCATCAAGGAGCTGTGCCGGGCCCAGGCCGAGCTGGCCGCCGCCGCTGCCAAGCCGACCGGTGAGTTCCCGGTCTTCCTGGACTACCAGGACGACGTCCTCACCGCGCTGACCGCCGCCGTCAAGGACGAGCTGGCCCAGGCGCTGACCATCGCCGGCAAGCAGGCCCGCGAGGCCGAGCTGGACCGCGTCAAGGACCTCGCCGCCGAGAAGCTCCTGCCGGAGTTCGAGGGCCGCGAGAAGGAGATCTCCGCCGCGTACCGCGCGCTGACCAAGAAGCTGGTCCGCGAGCGCATCGTCAAGGAGAAGGTCCGCATCGACGGCCGCGGGGTCACCGACATCCGCACCCTGGCCGCCGAGGTCGAGGTCGTCCCCCGCGTCCACGGCTCGGCGCTGTTCGAGCGCGGCGAGACCCAGATCCTGGGCGTCACCACGCTGAACATGCTCCGCATGGAGCAGCAGCTCGACACGCTCTCCCCGGAGACGCGCAAGCGCTACATGCACAACTACAACTTCCCGCCCTACTCCGTCGGTGAGACGGGCCGCGTGGGCTCCCCGAAGCGCCGCGAGATCGGTCACGGCGCGCTCGCCGAGCGCGCGCTGATCCCGGTCCTGCCGACCCGCGAGGAGTTCCCCTACGCGATCCGCCAGGTCTCCGAGGCGCTGGGCTCCAACGGCTCCACCTCGATGGGCTCGGTCTGCGCCTCGACCATGTCGCTGCTGAACGCGGGTGTCCCGCTGAAGGCCGCGGTCGCCGGTGTCGCCATGGGCCTGATCTCGCAGGAGATCGACGGTGAGACCCACTACGTCGCGCTGACCGACATCCTGGGCGCGGAGGACGCGTTCGGCGACATGGACTTCAAGGTCGCCGGCACCAAGAACTTCGTGACGGCCCTTCAGCTGGACACCAAGCTCGACGGCATCCCGGCCTCCGTGCTCGCCGCCGCGCTCAAGCAGGCCAAGGACGCCCGCCTGCACATCCTCGACGTGATGAACGAGGCGATCGACGTTCCGGACGAGATGTCCCCGAACGCGCCGCGCATCATCACCATCAAGATCCCGGTGGACAAGATCGGTGAGGTCATCGGCCCCAAGGGCAAGATGATCAACCAGATCCAGGAGGACACCGGCGCCGAGATCACCATCGAGGACGACGGCACCATCTACATCGGTGCGGCCGACGGCCCGGCCGCCGAGGCGGCCCGGACGACGATCAACCAGATCGCCAACCCGACCATGCCCGAGGTGGGCGAGCGCTACCTGGGCACCGTGGTCAAGACCACGACCTTCGGCGCGTTCGTCTCGCTCATGCCCGGCAAGGACGGCCTGCTGCACATCTCGCAGATCCGCAAGCTCGCCGGCGGCAAGCGTGTGGAGAACGTCGAGGACGTGCTCCCGGTGGGCACCAAGGTCCAGGTCGAGATCGCCGAGATCGACCCCCGCGGCAAGCTCTCCCTCGTCCCGGTGATCGAGGGCGAAGAGTCGGCCGAGGCCGAGGCCGAGGCCAAGTAAGCAGCAGGAACAGCGGGTTGCCGGTGCCACGCCGGTGACCCCCCAATCACCTGGGGCGCGGGGCTGAACACATGTGCGGCTCCGCCGCTTGGGCGCGACCGGCCCTCCACGGAGGGAACCGGTTGCTCGCGCTCACGCGGCGGAGCCGCAGATCGTCACAGCCTCGCGCCCCTAGGTGGTGCACGTCATTCCATGAGGAGAACAGTGAGCCAGCCGACGGCGCAGAGGCAGCGCCCTGGGACGACGCGGACCCTGCTCAAGGGCGTCGACGGCACCGGAACGGTCAAGCGGACCGTCCTGCCCGGCGGACTGCGCGTCGTCACCGAGTCCGTGCCCTCGGTCCGCTCCGCGGCCTTCGGCATCTGGGTCGGGGTCGGTTCGCGCGACGAGACCCCCGTGCTCAACGGGGCCACGCACTACCTGGAGCACCTGCTCTTCAAGGGCACCTCGCAGCGCTCCGCGCTGGACATCTCCTCCGCGCTCGACGCGGTCGGCGGCGAGATGAACGCCTTCACCGCCAAGGAGTACACCTGCTACTACGCGCGGGTGCTCGACCGCGACCTCCCCCTCGCCATCGACGTCGTCAGTGACATGCTGACCGACTCGCTGATCCGGCAGGAGGACATCGACACCGAGCGCGACGTCGTCCTCGAAGAGATCGCGATGACCGAGGACGACCCGTCCGACGTCGTCCACGACCTCTTCGCCAAGGTCATGTACGGGGACTCGCCGCTCGGCCGCCCCGTACTCGGCACCGTCGACACCATCAACGCGCTCACCCGCGACCAGGTCCACGGCTTCTACAAGCGCCGCTACCGCCCGGAGCACCTGGTCGTCGCCGCGGCCGGCAACGTCGACCACGCCACCGTCGTCCGGCTGGTCAAGAAGGCCTTCGCCCGCACCGGCGCGCTGCACCGCGAGGACGTGGCCCCGGCCGCACCCCGCTCCGGGGTCCGCGCGCTGCGCACCGCCGGCAAGGCGGACATCCTCGACCGGCCCACCGAGCAGGCCCACCTCGTGCTCGGCCTCCCCGGCCTGTCCCGCACCGACGACCGCCGCTGGGCGCTCAGCGTCCTCAACGCGGCCCTCGGCGGCGGCATGAGCTCGCGCCTGTTCCAGGAGGTCCGCGAGAAGCGCGGCCTGGCCTACTCGGTGTACTCCTACACCTCCGCCTACGCCGACTCCGGCCTCTTCGGCATCTACGCCGGCTGCCAGCCCAAGCGGGTCGAGGAAGTCCTCAAGATCTGCCGCGAGGAACTCCAGCGGGTGGCCGAACAGGGCATCACCGAGGAGGAGTTGAAGCGCGCCATCGGCCAGCTCTGCGGCTCCACCGTGCTCAACACCGAGGACACCGGCTCGCTGATGTCCCGGCTCGGCAAGGCCGAACTCTGCTACGGCACCCACCTCTCCGTCGACGAACTGCTGGCCAAGCTCGGCGGGGTCACCCTGGACGACGTCCGCGAGGTCGCCGGAAGCGTCCTCGGTGCGCACCGCCCCTCCCTGGCTGTGATAGGACCGGTGGCGGGGAAGCGCGCCGCCCGGTTGGCCGACGCACTCTGAACCACCGTCAGCACCTCCGGCAAGGGAGCGAGAAGATCATGAGCACGCCGCTGCGGGTCGCCGTCATCGGAGCCACCGGACGGATCGGCTCCGAGGCAGCCAAGGCCGTCGAGGCCGCTCCCGACCTGGAGCTGGTCGCGGCCCTGGGCCGCAACGACAAGCTGGAGACGCTGGCCGATTCCGGCGCCCAGGTGGCCGTCGAACTCACCCACCCCGACTCGGTCATGCGCAACCTCGAGTACTGCGTCGCCTCCGGCATCCACGCAGTCGTCGGCACCACCGGGTGGAACGAGGACCGCCTCGGCCTGCTCCGCGAGTGGCTGGCCGCCTCTCCCGGCACCGGTGTGCTGATCGCGCCGAACTTCTCCATCGGCGCCGTGCTCAGCATGAAGTTCGCCCAGCAGGCGGCGAAGTTCTTCGACACGGTCGAGGTCGTCGAACTGCACCACGACCGCAAGGCCGACGCCCCGAGCGGCACCGCCACCCGCACCGCGCAGCTCATCGCCGCCGCGCGGGCCGAGGCCGGTCTGCCGCCGCAGCAGGACCCGACCACGCACGGCCTCCCCGGCGCCCGCGGCGCGGACGTCGACGGCGTCCCGGTCCACTCGGTCCGCCTGCGCGGCCTGCTCGCCCACCAGGAGATCCTGCTGGGGACCACGGGCGAGACGCTGACCATCCGTCACGACTCGCTCCACCACAGCAGCTTCATGCCCGGCATCCTGCTCGGCGTCCGCAAGGTGGTGACCGCCCCCGGCCTCACCTTCGGCCTGGAGCACTTCCTCTTCGAGGACGGCGAGTAGCACCGTGGCCGCCCGCATCACCTACATCGTCGTCTCCGCCGCGCTGCTGCTCGGCTTCGTCGTGGTCGTCGCCACCGGCGCCCAGCTGATGGCGACCGGCAACGGGCTCGGCATCGGCATGGGCATCGCCGCCGAGGTCCTGGTCGGCCTGGGCCTGTGGTTCCTGTGGAAGACGTACCGCTTCGGACGCAACAGCGCCAGGCTGGCCCGTGAGCTCGAGGCGGAGGGCGGTCTCCCCACCGACCGCCCCGAGCGCTCGGCCGGCGGCCGGGTCGACCGGGACCAGGCGGACGCCGTCTTCGCCAAGCGCCAGGCCGAGGCGGAGGCGGAGCCCGACGACTGGCGCGTCTGGTTCCGCCTGGCCGTCGCCTACGCCGACGCCCGGGACACCCCGCGTGCGCGGAAGGCGATGGAGCACGCGATCAAACTGCACGGCCGGGGCGCTGGTACTGGAGCTCCTGCAGCGTGACCCCGCCCAGCTGCAGCTCCTCCCGGGCGCCGGTCCAGCCCCAGCCGACGCGCTCGTAGAAGGCACGGGCCCGCTTATTCTCCTCCAGGACCCAGAGGACCACTTGCTGATACCGGGTCAGGCGGGCCAGGGCCCCCGCCATCAGCGCCGCGCCGACACCGGTCGACCAGACCTCCGGCAGGGTGTAGATCGCGTACACCTCGCCCCGCCCCTCGATCCCCGCGGCGTTGGGCCGCTCCGGCCCGCCCGAGGCGAACCCGACGACCTGCCCGCCGACCTCCGCGACCAGCAGGAACCGGTCCGCGGGCCGCGTCTCCCAGCTGCGTCGGGAACGCTCCAACGCCTCCTCGTCCTGCATCTGGTCCAGATACGCCGGCGGCACGATCCCCGCGTACGCCGCCGCCCACGACCGCGCCCGCACGAGGGCGACGGCCGCAAGGTCGTCAACGCGCGCCTCGCGCACCACCACTGACATCGCCTCACCGTTCCCTGGGGGAGTACCGGATTCCCGTAGGCTGTTCGCCGGCCGGACAGGTGTCAGCAGTACCAGAACCAGCGGGCTCTCCGCACCCCGGAAACCCCTGCGCCACCCTGGCCCCATGCTCATCGAAAGGACTCCCCAGGTGACCGACCAGACCCCTGCCGCGCCCGAGCCCGTGTTCCGGGACGACGTCACCGTCGAGCTGGTGCGCAGCAGCGCCCAGGACGCCGACGTGCTCTTCGCGGCACGCGTCTCGACGGCGGGCGAGCAGTCCCTCGAGGAACTGCAGAAGGACCCGGAGCGGTCCAAGGGCCTGATCAACTTCCTGATGCGCGACCGGCACGGCACGCCCTTCGAGCACAACTCGATGACCTTCTTCGTCAGCGCCCCGATCTTCGTCTTCCGCGAGTTCCACCGCCACCGCGCCGGCTGGTCCTACAACGAGGAGAGCGGGCGCTACCGCGAGCTGCAGCCGGTCTTCTACGTGCCGTCAGCGGAGCGGAAGCTCGTCCAGCAGGGGCGTCCGGGCAAGTACGAGTTCTTCGAGGGAACCCCCGAGCAGCACAAGGCCGTCACCGAGTCGATGGAGTCGGCCTACCGCGAGGCGTACGCGCGCTACCAGGAGATGCTCGCGGCCGGGGTGGCCCGCGAGGTCGCCCGGGCGGTGCTGCCGGTGGGGCTGTTCTCCTCCATGTACGCCACCTGCAACGCCCGTTCCCTCATGCACTTCCTCTCGCTGCGCACCAAGGACGAGCGGAGCAAGGTGCCGAGCTTCCCCCAGCGGGAGATCGAGATGGTCGCCGAGAAGATGGAGCAGGAGTGGGCCCGGCTGATGCCGCTCACCCACGAGGCCTTCAACACCCATGGCAGGGTGGCGCCCTGACGACGCCTCGGCCGGCCGGCCGGCCGACGCCCACGTGGACGAATCTCCGGTATGTCCCATTTGCGGGATATCTACCGCTTACCTAATCTCAAAGCACGAGCCCCGGTGCCGCTTGAACCCCCGAGCAGGCGGTACCGGGCTCGCTCCGTCCACCCCCCTGCCGTCGCGCGCGTGTCCTGGGAGTGGACGGGTGCACTCGCCGACACTCACACCGAGTAGCGTTGGACTCATGGCTCCGACCTCCACCCCCGAGACCCCCTTCGGCCGGGCACTGACCGCGATGGTGACCCCGTTCACCGCGGACGGCGCGCTCGACCTCGACGGCGCGCAGCGCCTGGCGTCCCACCTGGTCGACGCGGGCAACGACGGCCTCGTCGTCAACGGCACCACCGGCGAGTCGCCCACCACCAGCGACGCGGAGAAATCGGAGCTGATCCGCGCCGTGCTGGAGGCGGTCGGCGACCGCGCCCACGTCGTCGCGGGGGTCGGCAGCAACGACACCCACCACACGGTCGAACTCGCCCGCCAGGCCGAGGCCGCCGGCGCGCACGGCCTGCTCGTGGTGACGCCGTACTACAACAAGCCCCCGCAGGAGGGCCTGTACCGGCACTTCACCACCGTCGCCGACGCGACCGGCCTGCTCGTGATGCTCTACGACATCCCCGGGCGCACCGGGGTGCCCATCGCGCACGAGACGCTTGTCCGCCTGGGCGAGCACCCCCGGATCGTCGCCAACAAGGACGCCAAGGGCGATGTCGCCGCGGCCTCCCGCGCCATCGCGGAGAGCGGGCTGGTGTGGTACTCGGGCGACGACATCCTGACCCTGCCGCTGCTCGCCGTCGGCGCCGTCGGCGTGGTCAGCGTGGCCGGCCACCTCGTCATGCCGGAGATCCGCGACATGGTGGAGGCCTTCGTCCGCGGTGACGTGAAGAAGGCCACCGAGATACACCAGAGGCTTCTCCCGGTCTTCATCGGAATCTTCCGCACCCAGGGTGTGATCACCACCAAGGCCGCGCTCAACCTCCAGGGCCTCCCCGCAGGCCCGCTCCGGCTGCCCCTCGTCGAGGCCACGCAGGCGGAGATCGACCAACTGAGGAGGGATCTCGCCTCCGGCGGGGTACACCTCTGACACCACAGACGTCCACGTCCCGAGCAACGGAGACGTGATGCACCACCGAAGCAGGACACGATGCCGCGCCACGCCATGCACCAGGAGTGCCCTCCGGCGTGCGCGGAGAGGAGAGTTCATTGAGTCATCCGCACCCTGAGCTGGGCGCACCGCCCCCGCTCGCCGAAGGCGCCCTCCGGATCACCCCCCTCGGCGGACTCGGTGAGATCGGTCGCAACATGACCGTCTTCGAGTTCGGCGGCCGCCTCCTGATCATCGACTGCGGCGTGCTCTTCCCCGAGGAGGAGCAGCCCGGAGTCGACCTGATCCTTCCCGACTTCACCTCGATCCGGGACCGCCTCGACGACATCGACGGCGTGATCCTGACGCACGGTCACGAGGACCACATCGGCGCCGTCCCCTATCTGCTGCGGGAGAAGCCCGACATCCCGCTGATCGGCTCCAAGCTGACGCTGGCCCTGATCGAGGCCAAGCTCGCCGAGCACCGGATCCGCCCGTACACCCTCGAGGTGAAGGAGGGGGACCGCGAGCGCATCGGCGGCTTCGACTGCGAGTTCATCGCCGTCAACCACTCCATCCCGGACGCCCTCGCGGTCGCCGTGCGCACCCCGGCGGGCATGGTCGTCGCCACCGGCGACTTCAAGATGGACCAACTCCCGCTCGACAAGCGGCTCACCGACCTCCCGACCTTCGCCCGCCTGGGCGAGGAGGGCATCGACCTGCTGCTGGTGGACTCCACCAACGCCGAGGTCCCCGGCTTCATCACGCCGGAGCGGGAGATCGGCCCGGTGCTGCAGCAGGTCTTCGACCGCGCGGACAAGCGCATCATCGTCGCCAGCTTCGCCTCGCACGTGCACCGTATCCAGCAGGTGCTGGACACCGCCCACGAGTTCGGCCGCAAGGTCGCCTTCGTCGGCCGGTCGATGGTGCGCAACATGGGCATCGCCCGCGACCTCGGGTACCTCAAGGTCCCCGGGGGCCTTGTCGTCGACGTGAAGACGCTGGACGACCTGCCGGACGAGGACGTCGTCCTGATCTGCACCGGCTCGCAGGGCGAGCCGATGGCCGCGCTGTCGCGCATGGCCAACCGCGACCACCAGATCCGCATCGTCGAGGGCGACACCGTCATCCTCGCCTCCTCCCTGATCCCCGGGAACGAGAACGCGGTCTACCGGGTCATCAACGGCCTGACCCGCTGGGGCGCCAACGTGGTGCACAAGGGCAACGCGAAGGTGCACGTCTCCGGCCACGCGTCGTCGGGCGAGCTGCTGTACTTCTTCAACGTCTGCAAGCCGCGCAACGTCATGCCGGTGCACGGCGAATGGCGCCACCTGCGGGCGGTCTCCGACCTGGCGCAGAAGACGGGCGTCCGCAAGGACCACGTCGTCATCGCCGAGGACGGCGTCGCCGTGGACCTGGTCAACGGCACCGCGCGCATCGCGGGCAAGGTCCAGGCCGGCTACGTGTACGTGGACGGCCTGTCGGTCGGCGACATCGACGAGAGCTCCCTCAAGGACCGCCGCATCCTCGGCGATGAGGGCATCATCACCGTCTTCCTGGTCGTGGACTCGACGACCGGAAAGGTCGTGGGCGGTCCGAACATCCAGGCCCGCGGCTCGGGCATCGAGGACGAGGCCTTCGCACCGGTCGTGGAGAAGATCCAGGACGCGCTCAACCGCTCGGCCCAGGACGGCGTTCTGGAGACCCGTCAGGTGCAGCAGCTGGTGCGCCGCACGCTCGGCAAGTGGGTGTCGGACACCTACCGCCGACGCCCGATGATCCTCCCCATGGTCGTGGAGGTCTGACCCGGCGTCAGCCCCCTTCACGTCGCCGTGCCCCCGCTGCCCGTCCGGGCGGCGGGGGCACGGGCGTTCCGGGCGCTCCACTCGGCGTCTGTGTTCCGCGGATTATTCGGATGCACGCGAACGGTGGCCCGGGTTAGCGTCGGAATCATGGACCCGCTGAGTGACCAACTGATCCGCGCCTCCTTCGTCAACTGCTCGAAGGGCGAGGCGAACCGTATCCGGACGCCGCGGGACCTGGACCAACTGCCTTGGGAGGACCTTGACTTCCTCGGCTGGCGGGACCCGGGCGCGCCCGACCGCGGCTACCTCGTCGCCCCGGTGGACGGCCGCCTCATCGGCGTCACCCTCCGCGCCCCGGTCGGGCTGCGCCGGACGCTGACCAAGACGAACCTGTGCTCGCTGTGCCTGACCTCCCACGGCGGCACCGGAGTTGCCCTGCTCTCCGCGCGCCGCGCGGGCGCGGCCGGCCGTGAGGGCAACACGGTGGGCACGTACGTCTGCGCCGACCTGTCCTGCTCGCTCTACGTCCGCGGCCGGAAGCGGCCGACCTTCGGCGAGCGGGTGCCGACCACGCTCTCGGAGGAGGAGCAGATCCTGCAGCTCCAGGTGAACCTGGCGGACTTCGTGGCCCAGGTCCTCGCGTGATTTGACTCCGGCTGCCCCGCCACGTAACGTTCTTCGAGTTGCCCGCTGAGCGGCTGAGC
>NZ_JBHSQJ010000034.1:0-91498 GCF_042658505.1 Streptacidiphilus monticola
CGCCCGCGGATGCACCCGCCGAGCGGGAGGGCGTCCCGCGTGAACCGCCCGTGCCCACCAGCCCGTTGACCTGCGTCGGCCCGGGCACGGCCCGACCCGAGACGTCAGCCTGCACCAGCCCAGGGCCCGAACCGCCCGTGCCCACGCCCGCGGATGCACCCGCCGAGCGGGAGGGCGTCACGCGTGAACCGCCCGTGTCCACCAGCCCGTTGACCTCCGTCGGCCCGGGCACGGCCCGACCCGAGACGTGGGTGCGCACCGGCCCCGTGCCCGGGCGCTGCGCGTCCAGCGGCGCGGGGAGGGAGTCATCCGCAGCTTCGGGGGCCGGGACCCGCGTCAGCACGCGGGTGGCCGAGGGCCCCTCAGGGCACCGGGCCTGCGTCGGCGTGGCTGGGGTGGGGCGTGGGCGGAGGGGCACCACCCGGGTCGCCAGCGCGGCGAGCGCCGGGCGGTGGGCCGTCAGCAGGACGGCGCGGTCACGCGCCAGGGCGCGGACCGCGGCGACGATCGCGGCCTCGCTGTCGCCGTCCAGGTTGGCCGTGGGCTCGTCGAGCAGGACGATCGGGCGGTCGGCCAGGACCGCACGGGCCAGGGCGATCCGCTGGCGCTGTCCCGCCGACAGGCCCTGGCCGTTCTCGCCGAGCACCGTGTCCTGGCCCTGGGGGAGTGCGGCGACGAAGTCCCAGGCATGGGCGGCCTCCAGCGCCGTCCGGACCTGCCGCGCCGAGGCCTCCGGCGCGGCCAACCGGACGTTGTCGGCGACCGTGCCCGCGAAGAGGTAGGGGCGCTGCGGGACCCAGGCGATCCGGGCGTGCCAGGCCGCCGGGTCCGCGTCCGCCAGGCCGACGCCGCCGATGGAGACCGTCCCGGCGCTCGGGCGGACGAAGCCCAGCACCGTGTCGAGCAGGGTGGACTTGCCGACGCCCGACGGGCCGGTCAGCGCGACGATCTCGCCGGGAGAGACCGTCAGCGAGAAGTCCTCGACCACGGGGGACTCGTGACCGGTCGTCAGCCCCGCGAGGACCAGGGACGGGCCCGCCGGAACCGCGGCCGTGCCGCGCGCGGGCGCGGGCGTCTCCAGGACCGCGAAGATCCGGTCCGCCGCGGCCAGTCCCTCCACGCTCGCGTGGTAGTGCGTGCCCACCTGCCGGATCGGCAGGTACGCCTCCGGGGCCAGGACCAGCACCACCAGCCCCGTGGACAGGTCGAGTTCGCCGCGCACCAGCCGCATGCCGATCGCCACCGCCACCAGGGCTACCGACAGCGTCGACAGCAGTTCCAGCGCGAAGGAGGAGACGAACGCGATCCGCAGCGTCCGCAGCGTCGCCCGCCGGTACTGGTCGGTGATCCGGCGCACCGCCTCGGCCTGGGCCTTGGCCCGGCCGAAGACCTTCAGCGTGGGCAGGCCGGCCACCACGTCGAGGAAGTGGTGGGAGAGCCGGCCCAGCAGCGCCCACTGACGGTCCATCCGGTTCTGCGTGGCCCATCCGATCAGCACCATGAACAGCGGGATCAGGGGCAGCGTCCCGGCGATGACGGCCGCCGAGAGCCAGTCGGCCGTGACGATGCGGCCGAGCACCGCGACCGGGACCACCACCGCCAGCACCAGCTGGGGCAGGTAGCGGGCGAAGTAGTCGTCCAGCGCGTCCACGCCCCGGGTGGCCAGGGCGACCAGCTCACCGCTGCGCTGCGCGGCGACCCAGCCCGGGCCCAACTCGCCCGCCCGGGCCAGCAGCTGACGCCGCAGCGTGGACTTGACCGAGGCCGAGGCCCGGTGCGCGGCCAGCTCGGTGAGCCAGGAGACCAGGCCCCGGCCCACCGAGACCGCCGCCAGCAGGCCGAGGGGCCACGCCGTGCCGGACAGTCCCTCGCCGTGCTGGAAGGCGCCGACCACGATCCTCGCGATCAGCAGCGCCTGGGCGATGACCAGGGCGGCCCCGGCCACCCCCAGCGCCACGCTCGCGGCGAGGAACCAGCGGGTGGCTCCGGCGTACCGGAGCAGGCGGGGGTCGACGGGCTTCATGGGTCAGGCACCATCCGATACTGCGGTCACGCGGGGATGTTCTGGACGCCGATCCGGCGCCGGAAGACCCAGTAGGTCCAGCCCTGGTAGAGCAGCACCACGGGGGTCATGATGCCGGCCACCCAGGTCATGATCTTCAGGGTGTACGGCGAGGCTGAGGCGTTGGAGACGGTCAGCGACCAGGCCGGGTTCAGGGTCGAGGGCATGACGTCCGGGTAGAGCGAGAGGAACAGCATCGCGACCGCGGCCACGATCGTCACTCCGGACAGGACGAACGCCCAGCCCTCGCGCCCGAGTTGGTTGCAGCCGAGGGCGCCGAGCAGCGCCGCCACGGCCACGATCATCGCTGCCAGGCTCCAGGCGTCCCCGTGGTCCGCCTGGGTCCAGCTCAGGAAGCCCAGGGCCAGCACCGCGGTCAGCGCGCCGAGTCCGAGCGCCGTCCGCCGGGCCCGCTCACGGATGTCGCCGAGCGTCTTCAGCGCGGTGAACACGGCTCCGTGGAAGGTGAACAGGACCAGGGTGACCAGGCCGCCGAGGAGGGCGTAGGGGTTGAGCAGGTCCCAGACGTCGCCGGCGTACTCCATGTGCTGGTCGATCTTCACGCCGCGGACGATGTTGCCGAAGGCGACGCCCCACAGGAAGGCGGGGAGCAGCGAGCACCAGAAGATGGCCGTCCCCCAGTTGCGGCGCCAGCGCTCGTCGTCCCGCTTGCCCCGGTACTCGAAGGCGACGCCGCGCACGATCAGGCAGACCAGGATGAGCAGTAGCGGCAGGTAGAAACCGCTGAACAGGGTGGCGTACCAGTTGGGGAAGGCGGCGAAGGTCGCGCCGCCCGCGGTGAGCAGCCAGACCTCGTTGCCGTCCCAGACCGGGCCGATGGTGTTGATCAGGACCCGCCGCTCCCGCTCGTCGCGGGCCAGCAGCCTGGTGAGGATGCCGACGCCGAAGTCGAAGCCCTCCAGGAAGAAGTAGCCGGTCCACAGGACCGCGATCAGCAGGAACCAGAAGTCGTGCAGGTGCATGTGACGGCTCCTCAGTACGCGAAGGCGAGCGGCTTGTCGGCGTCGGCGTCGGCGTCGGCTCCGCCGCCGGGCGGGCGCAGCCGCGGGTCGCGGGTGGGCGGCTGCTCGTCGGTGGGACCGGCCTTGGCGTACTTGACCAGCAGCTTGACCTCGACGACCGCGAGGATGCCGTAGAGCACGGTGAACACGGTGAGCGAGGTGACCTGCTCGCCGACGGAGACGCTGGGGGAGACGGCCGAGGCGGTGGTCATCAGGCCGTAGACGGCCCACGGCTGACGGCCCATCTCGGTGAAGATCCAGCCCCAGGAGTTGGCGATCAGCGGGAAGCCCATGGTCCAGACGGCCAGCCGCCAGGCCCACTTGTCCAGGAACGGGCTGAGCGGCTTGGTCCTGGTCAGCATCAGCAGCGGGACCTCGTCGCCGTCCCGGCGGAACTCGGGCGCGAGCCAGAACCGGCGGCGGGTCAGCCACAGGCCGGCCGCGCCGATGACGAAGGAGGTCATCCCGAAGCCGATCATCCAGCGGAAGGCCCAGAAGGTGGTCGGGATGTTGGGGCGGTAGTCCGCGTTGCGGGCCAGGTCGCCGTACTTGGCCTTCTCCGCCGCGTTGGTGTCGTTGATGCCGGGCACCTCGTCGGAGAAGTTGCCCTTGGCCAGGAAGGAGAGCAGGCCGGGAACCGTGACCTCGACGCTGTTGTGGCCCTTGGAGACGTCTCCGACCGCGAAGATCGAGAAGGGCGCGGGCGACTGACCGTCCCACAGCGCCTCGGCCGCGGCCATCTTCATCGGCTGCTGCTCGAACATCACCTTGCCCAGCGCGTCACCGCTGACGGCGGCGCCGAGGCCGGCCAGCAGCGCGACGACCAGGCCGAGCCGCAGCGAGGTGCGCATCGAGGCGACCTTGACCCGGTCCCGTTCCTCGGCTGGCTGCCGGCTGCTGCGGCGCAGCTGATAGGCGGCGATGCCGACCATGAAGGCGGCGCCGGTGAGGAACGCGGCGGTGAGCGTGTGGAAGACGACGACCAGGGTGGTGTTCTGGAAGAGCACCTTGCCGATGTCGGTGAGCTGCGCCCGCCCGTTGACCACCTTGTAGCCGACCGGGTGCTGCATCCAGGAGTTGGCGGCCAGGATGAAGTAGGCGGAGAGCACCGTGCCGATGGCCACCATCCAGATGCAGGCCAGGTGGATCCTGCGGGGGAGCCGGTCCCAGCCGAAGATCCACAGCCCGATGAAGGTGGACTCGAAGAAGAAGGCGATCAGCGCCTCCATCGCCAGCGGCGCGCCGAAGATGTCGCCGACGAAGCGCGAGTAGTCGGACCAGTTCATGCCGAACTGGAACTCCTGCACGATGCCGGTCACCACGCCCATGGCGATGTTGATCAGGAAGAGCTTGCCCCAGAACTTCGTGGCCCTGAAGTACTTCTCCCGGTTCGTGCGGACCCACGCGGTCTGCAGGCCGGCGGTCAGCGCCGCCAGGCTGATCGTCAGCGGCACGAAGAGGAAGTGGTACACCGTGGTGACACCGAACTGCCAGCGCGCCACCGTCTCGTGAGCGAGCGCCAGATCCACGTCAGATCCTCTCCTCGACGACAACCATGACTATCAACGCACCTTTTGCCTTGAACCTGCTGCATGTCCTGACATGACACGACACTGTGTGCACTTGTGAATGTGAACACATTCACGAGAGCATTATGTGCACATCCCCGTCGGGCTCGGTGCAGGGGGTGGGGTGTGGTGGGCCCAGCATGGCGGGCCGCCGGGAACGGCCAAAGCGCCGCTTCGGACAAGCGTGCGCACCCGAACAGACCAGGTAGGCGCTTGTCCGCCGCCTGCGGCGGGCCGTATGACGGAGCGTCAGGCGCTCGGCAGCAGTATCCGGAAGACGCAGCCGGCCCCCGGCGATGTGTCCAACTCCACAGCTCCGCCGTGCGCCTGCGTCAGCGCCGCGACGATGGCGAGACCGAGTCCCGCTCCCCCGCCGTCCTGGCGCGAGCGCGAGGCGTCCACCCGGTAGAAGCGCTCGAAGACCCGCTCCGCCTGCTCCGCCGTCAGGCCGGGCCCCTCGTCCGCCACTTCGATGACCGCCCGGCCGTCCTCCCGCGTGCCCACCCCGATCCGGACCGCCGTCCCGGTCGGCGTGTGCGTGACCGCGTTGCCGACCAGGTTGGTGACCACCTGGCGCAGCCTCGCCTCGTCGCCCAGCACGAAGGCGGCCCCGGCGACCGAAGCGCCGCCGGGACCGGTCAGGCTGACGGGTCGTGAGGGATCGAGCGCCGTGGTGTCGTGCAGGGCGTCCGCCGCCAGGGTGCGCAGGTCCATGGGCGCGAGCTGCAGCGGACGCTGCTCGTCGGCCCGGGCCAGGGTGAGCAGGTCCTCCACCAGCCCGCCCATCCGGACCGCCTCGCTCTCGATCCGGGCCATGGTGCGCTTGACGTCCGCCTCCTCCCGCAGCGCCCCCATCCGGTAGAGCTCGGCGAAGCCGCGGATGCCCGCCAACGGGGTGCGCAGCTCGTGGCTGGCGTCGGCGACGAAGCGTCGCATCCGGCCCTCCGACTCGGCGCGGGCCGCGAAGGCGGACTCGATCTGGGCCAGCATCGAGTTCAGCGACCGGGCGAGGCTGCCGATCTCCGTGCGCCCCGACGCCTCCGGCAGGCGGTGGGACAGCGGCAGCCGGTCCGCGATCTCCTCGGCCGTGGTCCCGATCCGCCGCAGCGGGCGCAGCCCCGCCCAGACCGCGAGCCAACCGGCAAGGGCCAGGGCGGCGATGACGGCCAGTCCGATCCCGAGGAAGCCGTCCGAGAGCCGGCTGACCGTGGCGTCGGTGTCGTCCAGCGAGGTCGCCACGACCAGGCCGCCGCCGTCGAGGGAGGCGGACCCGGCGTTGTCGGGGTCGGAGCCGGCGGCGGCCAGCAGCAGCAGGGGCCAGCTGCCGCCGCCGTGGTCGGCCGGGACGGTGAACGGACGGGCCAGCCGCTGCCGCAGCTGCGCGGGGCTGAGCCGGGGCAGCTGCGGCTGCGGATCGCCCGCCGTCACCGGCGAGCGCAGCAGCGGCGCGTAACTCCCGTCCGGGGAGAAGGTGGTGAGCACGTACTGGCTCGGCAGGAAGACACTGCCCGAGTGCGGCTGGCCGCCCAGCAGTCGGCCGGGCATCGGTCCGTCGACGAACCGCTGGCCGAAGCGGAGCAGCTGCTGGTCCACCCGGTGCTCCAGCTGACCGCGCACGGTCGACAGCACCAGCGCGTCGCTGACGGTCAGTCCGATCACGGCCAGGACCACGGTCAGCACGACCAGCCGGGCCCGCAGCGACATCCGGTCGGCCACGCGGGCCGCAGGCGCGGCCAAGCGTCGAAGGCCCCCGAGGACGCCCTGGGGCCAGCCCTCGCGCGCGCGGGAGGCGGCGCTAAGCAGCCGGGCGGCGGAGGACATAGCCGATGCCGCGGACGGTGTGGATCAGCTTGGGCGCACCCTCGGCGCCGTTGTCCATCTTCCGGCGCAGGTAGGAGATGTAGGACTCGACGATGCTGAGATCGCCGCCGAAGTCGTAGGCCCAGACGTGGTCGAGGATCTGCATCTTGGAGACGACCCGCCCGGTGTTGGCCATCAGGTACTCCAGCAGCTTGAACTCGGTGGGCGAGAGCGAGACCGGGACCCCGCCGCGCAGCACCTGGTGGCCCACGGGATCCAGTTCCAGGTCCCCCACCACCAGCCGCCCGTCCTCGGCGGGGCCGCCGGTGCGGCGCAGGATCGCCCGGATCCGGGCGATCAGCTCCTCAAGGCTGAACGGTTTGGTGACGTAGTCGTCGCCGCCCGCGGTCAGCCCGCTGATCTTGTCCTCGACGCCGTCCTTGGCGGTGAGGAAGATGACCGGCAGCCGGTCCTGGTCGGGCTCCTCCCGCAACCGCTTGACCAGGGAGAAGCCGTCTGCATCGGGCAGCATGACGTCGAGCACGACGAGGTCCGGCCGCTGGGCGGCGACCTGCCGCAGGGCGTCCGCGGCGTTGGCCGCGGAGGCGACTTGGAAGCCCGCGAACCGGAGTGAGGCCGAGAGCAGTTCGCGGATGTTGGGTTCGTCGTCGACGACCAGGAGTCGTGCTTCGGCAGTGTCCATTGGCGGGTCGCCCCCGTGAAGGTCGCAGTGTGGTGGGCGGCGGCAGGCTAACGCCCGTTTCTGAGGATCCGATGAGTCCCCTTCAGGGGCCCCTTCGGGGGCGCGAGGAACTGCGCGACCAGCCCACCGCCTCCCGGAGCTCCGTCCCACACACGGGGTCGAACCTCTCCGAGTGGTGGGCTGTCGCGGTGGGGCACCTCCTGCCCGGAGGGTGGGGAGTGGTCGGGGGCGTCCGCGGGAAGACGCCGGGCGAGCTCGTACGCCCGGTGCAGCGCCACCACGGAGCCCCCCGGAGGGCCCCTGCGGGGCCCTAGCCGGTGAGGGTGGTGGCGGTGAGCGAGCCGGAGGAGTCCTGGGTGCCGGCGACGGTGACCTGCTGGCCGGGCTGGAGGTCGGAGACCTTCGCGGACTTGGCGATGCGGACCTTCGTGGAACCGTTGGTGGTCACCTTCACGATGTTGCCGTCCGCCGTGGACACGTAGACCGTGCTGCCGTCCACCAGCTTCACCGTCCCCACGGTGTCCGTACCGCCGCCGCCCACAAGGCCCGAGCCGGAGCCCGCGCCCGCGCCTCCCCGGGCGAAGCCGGCACCGCCGGCGGCAAAACCCCCGGCCCCGGTGCGGAACGCACCCACCCCAGGGGCGGTCGCGCTGCCGCCACCCTGGCTCTTCTGGACCTCGACACCCCCGATGAAGCCGCCGGCGGCGATCACCCCGGCCGCCAGCACCAGGGTCAGCCAGGGCAGCTTCCGGCGCGGTGGAGCCGCCAGCTCGTCCGCGATGTCCTCCGCGCCCTCGGGCGCGCGGGCCAGGATCTCCTCCGGGTCCTGCACCAGTTCCATCTCCCCGCCTCCCTGACGGTCACTCATGACGCAGCGCCTCGATCGGGCTCAGCCGGGAGGCCCGCCCCGCGGGGTAGCTGCCGAAGAACAGGCCGATCGCCACCGCGATCCCGAACGCCGCCCAGACCGACGCCGGGATCACCACCGGCTTGATGCCGACGATCGTGAAGCGCGCCCCGACCAGCGCCGCCACCACCCCCAGGCCCGCTCCGATCAGCGACAACAGCGTGGCCTCGGCCAGGAACTGACCCAGGATCACCCCGCGCGGCGCGCCCAGCGCCTTGCGGATGCCGATCTCCCGGGTCCGCTCGGTGACGGTCACCAGCATGATGTTGGTGATCCCGATGCCGCCGACCAGCAGCGAGATCGCCGCCACCGCGCCCAGCAGCACCGTGAACGTCTGCGTCGTGGACGACCGCGTGCTCAGCAGCGTGCTCTGGCTGCTCACCCGGAAGTCGACCGCGGAGACCGAGCGGATGCCGTGCCGGCCCATCAGGATCGTGGTGATCTCGTTCTGCGCGGCCGTCGTCGCGTCCGCCGAGGCCGCCTCGACCAGGATCTGGTTGAGCGATCCGAAGCCGGTGAACGCGTTCTGCACGGTCGGCAGCGGGGCCACGATCACGTCGTCCGGGTCCTGGAACCCGGTGCCGCCCTTGGTCTTCAGGACGCCGACGACCGTGAACGGCGTGCCGCCGAGGGTGATCCGCTTGCCCACCGGGTCCACCGCCCCGAACAGGTCGGTTGCCGTCGTCGAGCCGATCACCGCCACCTTGCGGGAGTCCAACACGTCGTCGTCGCTGAAGTAGTCGCCCGTGGCCACCTTGCTGTTCGACGCCTCGAAGTAGGCCGGGTAGGTGCCGACCACCGAGCCGACGCTGTGCGAGGTGCCCTCGTACAGCGCCGTCTGCGAGGTGGTCACCTCGGGCGCGACGCCCTTGATGTCGGGCGCCTGGGACTGGTCCGCCAGCGCCTTGGCGTCGTCCAGCGTCAGCGGCTTGGTGCTGGTCGCCGTGGAGTTGGCGCCGAAGCCGGCGCCCGCGCTGACGGTGAGCGCGTTGGTGCCCAGGGCGTCGATGGAGTCCTTGACCGCCTGGGACGAGCCGTTGCCCACCGCGAGCAGCAGGATGACCGCCGCCACGCCGATCAGGATGCCCAGCATGGTCAGTCCCGAGCGGACCTTGTTGGCCGCGATCCCGCCGAAGGCGAAACGCAGGGTCTCAAGGGGGTTCACCGCAGCACTCCCCCCGTCCGGGCTCGGCCCATCGCATGCAGGCTGTGGGCGGCGAAGCCCTCCGGGTCGAGCAGCGCGGGCGGCAGCCCGGAGGCCGGGGCATGGCGCACGTCCTCCGTGATCAGGCCGTCCACCAGGCGGATGACCCGCTTGGCGTGGCGGGCGACCTCGTCCTCGTGCGTGATGATCACGACGGTACGGCCGGACGCGTTCAACCGGTCCATGATCCCCAGCACGTCGTCGGTGCTCTGCGTGTCGAGGTTTCCGGTCGGTTCGTCCGCCAGCAGCATCGCCGGAGACGTCACCAACGCCCGTGCCACAGCCACCCGTTGCTGCTGACCGCCCGACAACTCGTTCGGTTTGTGATCCGCCCGGTCCGCCAGCCCCACCAGCGTCAACGCCGCCAACGCCCGCCGCCTGCGCTCCCTGCCCCGCACCCCCGCATACGCGAGCGGCAACTCCACCTGCGCCACCGCCGTCGTCCGCGGCACCAGGTTGAACGACTGGAAGATGAACCCGATCTTGCGGTTGCGCACCAACGACAACTGATGCTCGTCCGAATGTCCGACGTCCACGCCGTCCAGCAGGTACCGTCCGCTCGTCGGCACATCCAGGCACCCCAGGATGTTCATCAACGTCGACTTCCCCGAACCCGAACTGCCCATGATGGCCACGAAATCGCCCGGCTGGACGGTCAGGTCGACGCCCTTCAGGGCGTGCACGGCGGCATCGCCGGCGCCGTAGGACTTGACCAGGCGCCGTGCCGCGATGACCGGAGTCGGGGTCATCCCCGGCCTCCCCCGCCGGTGCCGGTCCGCAGCCGGCCTCCGCCGGTGAACCCGCCACCGCCGAGGCCCGGGAAACCGCCCGCCGGGAAGCCGTTGTTCCCGCTGCTGGCCACCAGGGTGAGCTGGACCCGCTGACCCTCCGTCAACCCGGAGACGATCTGCACCTCCGTGTCGCCCTGCACGCCCGTGGTCACCTGCTGCCGATGCGTGGTGCCGTTCGCGTCGACCACGGTCACCGAGGCGTTGCCGCCGGTCCCGGTGACCGCGCTGGTGGGCACCCAGAGGGCGTTGTCCGCCTCGCCGGTGGTCACCTGCACGCTGGCGCTGAGCCCGGTGCGCAGATCGCTCGTGTCGCCGGTGAGCTGCAGCGTGGCGGCGTACTGCACCGCGCTGGAGGACGAGCCGCCCCCGCCGGAGCTGGACACCGGGAGCGAACTGACGGATACCAGCTTGGCGTTGAGCGTCCTGCTGGTGTCCGCGTTCAGGGTCACCGTGGCGGCCTGGCCGGACTTCAGCTTGAGCGCGTCGGACTCGGAGAAGTCGGCGGTGACCTCCATCCCGGTCGGGTTCGTGATCACCACGAAGCCGGAGAGCGAGCCGGAACCGGTGCCGGTCGAGCCGCCCGAGCCCCCGTTGCCGCTGCCCGAGGACGAGCCTCCCGAACCCGAGCCTCCCGAACCCGAGCCTCCCGAACCCGACACGGTGTCACCGACCTTGCCCCCGACGGAGGCCACGGTCCCCGAGACGCTCGCCCTGAGCACGGTCCCGTCCACCGCCTTCTGCGCGGCGGTCACCGCGTTCTGCGCCGACACCAGCTGGGCCTGCGCCTGCGCCAGCTGCGCGGCGTTGACCGAGGGGGTGGCCGAGGCGGCCTGGATCCAGGCGGCGTTCACCGCGTGCGGGGTCCGGGTGGCCGTGGCCGACGCGCTCGCGTCGGCGGACGCGCTGGGCCTGGGAGGGGCGTCGGCGCTCGCGCTGGGACGCGGCGAGGCCGAGGCCGAGGGCTGCGCACTGGGCTGCGACGACCGGGGAGTGCCGCCGCTCCCGCCGGAGTTGCCATTTCCCGTGCCGCTGCCCTGGCTGCCGCCGCCGTTCTGGCTGCTCTGGCTGTTCTGGGCGCCGCCCGACTGGCTGGTGCTCTCGCCGTTCTCCACGGCCGTCAGATTCGCTTCCGCGGAGGTCAGTTGGGCCTCGGCCTGGTCCAGGGTCTGCTGCGCGGACGTGGGGTCGACCTTCGCCAGCACCTCGCCGGCCGTCACGTGGTCCCCTGCTTTGACGTCCACCTCGGTCAGCGTGCCGCCGGTGGTGAAGTTCAGTGCGGCGTCGCTGGGGGAGACCAGCGAGCCGGAGCCGGAGACGGTCGCGGTCACCGTGCCGCGCTGCACGGTCGCGGTGCGCGTGCCGGCCGACTTGCCGCTCGCGCTGCTCTCCCCGACCGTCGCGTACGCCACTCCGGCCCCCGTCGCGAGGGCGGCGGCGAGCAGGCAGTTCAGCAGGACGGTCCTGCGCCGTCGTGGAAGCACCTTCATGGCGCACACCCTGGCGGCCCGGACCTCCAGGGCACTGGGAGCACCCTGGGACTTCACTGGCAGCGCACAGCGGGCATCCACCCCCATAGCGTGCCGAACTGTCCGCAGCGTAAGAGGAATCCTTGCCGGAGCTGCGAGCAACTCCCAGGAAGTTCCCGGAAAGCACGCAGCCAGCCCGCACCACCGTGCGGTTCCTTCTCCCCATGACCAGACTCAGCACCCGTACCGCCTGCGCCGTGGGCGCGCTCGGCCTCGGCGCCCTGCTGCTGTCCGGCTGCTCGTCCTCGAGCGGTTCGGCCCCGGCTGCGTCGTCCACGGGTTCCGCGGCCCCGGCCGCATCCGGTGCCGCGGCCTTCACCGACTACCGCGACTGCCTGAGCCGGCACGGCGTGACGCTGCCCTCGATGCGCGCCCGCCCCAGCGGCTTCCCCAGCGGCCGCCCGAGCGGTCGGCCCAGCGGCGGGTTCGGGGGCGGCTTCGGGGGCTTCGGCGGTCCGGGCGCCTCGGCGGACCCGACCATGGCCGCAGCCATGCAGGCCTGCGCCTCGCTCCGCCCACAGGGCCGCTTCGGTGGCGGCGGGACCATCGGCAGCACCGCGTTGGCCGCGTTCACCAGCTGCATGAAGGACCACGGGGTGACCCTGCCCGCGGACACCCGGCTCCGGGCCGTCAACACCGCGGACCCCAAGACGGCCCAGGCCTACGCGATCTGCAAGGCGCTGCTGCCGTCCCGGCCGGCGGCCTCCCCCTCCGCCTCGGCGAGCCCCAGCGCCTGACCGCTCCGCACGACCGCGCGCCGCCCCGGGCTCCGGCCCGGGGCGGCGCATCCGTCACCGGCCGGCGTCCGCCGAGGCCGCACCCACGCCGGGAAGCGCAACTACAGCTCCTTGCGGAAGAGTTCCGCGGTCCGGACGAAGAGGTCGTTGGCTTCCGTCTCGCCGATCGTCACGCGCACGCCCTCGCCGGCGAAGGGGCGCACCGTCACGCCGGAGGCCTCGCACGCGGCGGCGAAATCCGTGGTCCGCTCGCCCAGCCTCAGCCAGACGAAGTTGGCCTGGGTCTCCGGCACCGTCCAGCCCTGCGCCCGGAGCGCGGCCACGACCCGGTTCCGCTCCCCGACCAACGCGCCCACGCGGCCCAGGAGTTCGTCCTCCGCGCGGAGCGACGCGATCGCCGCCTCCTGGGCGATCTGGCTGACGCCGAACGGCACCGCCGTCTGCCGCAGCGCCGCCGCCACGGGCTCGTGCGCCACGGCGAAGCCGACCCGCAGGCCGGCCAGGCCGTAGGCCTTGGAGAAGGTGCGCAGCACCGCCACGTTGGGCCGGTCCCGGTAGAGCTCGATGCCGTCGGGGCACGCCTCGTCCCGCACGAACTCGTTGTAGGCCTCGTCCAGCACCACCAGCACGTCCTTCGGGACCGCGTCCAGGAAGCGCACCAGCGCGTCCTTCCGGACCACCGTCCCGGTGGGGTTGTTCGGGTTGCAGACGAAGATCAGCCGGGTCCGCTCGGTCACCGCGGCCAGCATCGCGTCGAGGTCGTGCACCTCGTCGGCGTCCAGCGGCACCGGGACCGCCGTGGCGCCGCTGATCCTGGTGATGATCGGGTACGCCTCGAAGGAGCGCCAGGCGAAGATCACCTCGTCGCCGGGACCGGAGGTCGCCTGCAGCAGTTGCTGGGCCACGCCCACCGAGCCGGTGCCGGTGGCGATGTGGGAGACCGGCACGCCGAAGCGGTCGGCCAGTTCGGCGTGCAGGCCGGAGCAGGCCATGTCCGGGTAGCGGTTGAACTCGTGGACGGCGGCCATCGCGGCGTCCAGGACGCCGGGCAGCGGCGGGTAGGGGTTCTCGTTCGACGACAGCTTGAACGCCGGCGCACCGTCCTCGGCCTGGGCGGGCTTGCCGGGCTTATAGGTCGGGATGCCCTGCAGGGCGTCCCGCAGCCGGGGGCCGGTCTGGTCGTGTCCGCTCACCGTGCTCGTCCTCCTCGCGCGCTCCGGCGCCACCACTGCGTCGCCGTTCGGGATCACCATACGAGCCGACCGGCCCAAGCTCACCCGTGCGGGTGACATCGGAGCGAGGCTCTGCGCACACGGCCTGCGACCGGCAAGGGTGTTGCCTGGACGAAACGCAGGTGACCGGGTGGAAGTGGTCACCGGAGCGATGGAGAAAACGCACGAATGCTCATGGAGAAACGTATCTCTGGCATCTCCGGCCAATGTGCACAGACCGCCCGCACATGCCCGCAGTGAACCGTACGATCGGCCTGACATGACAGCAGCAGCAGCCAATCACAGCGGTCGGCGCACCAGTCATGCCCGCCGGGCGGAGCGCGCGGGGATCAGGGACGTGGCCGCGGCGGCCGGCGTGTCGATCACCACCGTCTCCGACGCCCTGAACGGCAAGGGACGCCTGCCCGACGAGACCCGCAGCAAGGTCCGCGAGGTCGCGGAGCGGCTGGGCTACCGGCCTTCCGCCGCGGCGCGCACCCTGCGTACCGGACGGTCCGGCCTGATCGGCCTGACCGTGACCACTTACGGCCAGGAGCCCTTCACCTTCACCGAGTTCGCGTACTTCGCGGAGATGGCCCGCGCGGCCACCTCGGCCGCGCTCAACCGCGGCTACGCCCTCGTCGTCCTGCCCGCCAGCTCCCGCCACGACGTGTGGAGCAACGTGGCGCTGGACGGCACCGTCGTCATCGACCCCTCGGACCACGACCCGATGGTCGCCGAGCTCTACCGCCAGGGACTGCCCGTCGTCAGCGACGGCAAGCCGGGCAACTGCCCCGTCACCGCATGGGTGGACAACGACCACGCCAGCGCGGTCCGCGGCATCCTGGAGCACCTCTCCCAGGGCGGGGCGCGCCGGATCGGCCTGCTCACGGGGACCAGCACGGACACCTACACCCGGCTCAGCACCGAGGCCTACCTGGAGTGGTGCACCGCCGTCGGGCAGGAGCCGCTCGTCGAGGCCTACCCCGCGCACGACCCCTGCGCGGGCGCGATCGCGGCGGACCGCCTGCTGGCCCGCCCGGACCGGCCCGACGCGGTCTACGGCCTCTTCGACCCCAACGGCACCGACCTGCTCGCGGCCGCCCGCCGCTACGGGCTGCGGGTGCCAGACGACCTGATGCTGGTGTGCTGTTCGGAGAGCGACGTCTACGCGACGACCGAACCGCCCATCACCACCCTGTCCCTGAAGCCCCGTCGGATCGGGACGACCGTCGTCAACCTGCTCATCGACGCCATCGAGGGGGGCGACCCGGGACCCGACGCGGCGTCAGGCCAGCTGATGCCGACGGAGCTCATCATCCGGCGCTCGTCGCAGAGACGGGCCCCGCGCACCACCACCCCGCCGCCCCGCCCGTCCGTCGAACCCTGAGCCGGCTCGCCCGGCCCGCCGGGCCCCGGCCGTCGGCACAGCCGCCGGTGCGGGGCCCGTTGGGGGTTGACCTAGTTGGGGAAGGGCAAGGCTTTATACGATGGGCGCCATGACACCCGTGGACTCCTACGCCTGGCCAGACCAGCCGGACACCGGTGCACCTGCCGTCCACCCGCTGGAGTCCCCGGGGTTCGACTTCTTCACCCCCCCGGGCGCGGCCGTTCCGCCCACCGCCCCGGCGGCCTCGCCGGTACCGCCCCCGACGCCCGCGCCCCCGCCCGTCGATCCGCCCACCATGGACCTGGGCGCGCCCCTGGCCACGCCCGCACCCGGCGGCGCGCCCGCGCCGGCGCCCGCCGCGGACGGTTGGGGCCCGCTCTACGTCATCGGTGACGTCCACGGCTACCTGCAGGAACTCCTCGACGCCCTGCACCACAGCGGCCTCATCGACGCCGAGGGCCACTGGTGCGCGGGCCGGGCCCGAGTGTGGTTCCTCGGGGACTTCACCGACCGCGGGCCGGACGGCATCGGCGTCATCGACCTCGTCATGCGGCTCGCCGCCGAGGCGGCCGCGTCCGGCGGCTACTGCCGGGCCCTGATGGGCAATCACGAACTGCTGCTGCTCGGGGCGGACCGCTTCGGCGACGAGCCGGTGCACTCCAGCGCGGGCACCGCCTCCTTCCTCGCCGCCTGGCGGCTGAACGGGGGCCAGCCCTTCGACATGGAGCGGCTGGAGGACCACCACGTCGCCTGGCTCACCCGCCTGCCCGCGATGGCCGTCGAGGACGGCCATCTGCTCGTTCACTCGGACACCACCGCCTACCTGGAGTTCGGCACCTCCGTCGATGCGGTCAACGACGCCATCCACGAGGTGCTGCTGCACGGCGACGCGGACGAGTGGTGGGACGCGTTCCGCCGGATGACCAAGCGATTCGGCTTCCGCGGCGAGGCCGGCCCGCTGGCCGCCCGGGAGCTGCTGGAGACCTACGGCGGCAGCCGGGTCGTGCACGGCCACAGCCCGATCCCCTACCTGCTGGGCGAGGTGGGTGGCGAGGACGGCCGGCCGGCCAACCCGGTGCTGGGCCCGATGGTCTACGCCGACGACCTGGCCGTGGCCATGGACGGCGGCGTCACCATGGAGGGTGAGGGCGGCCGCCTGCTGGTGGCCAGGCTTCCGCTGAACTGAACCGGGGCCGGGGCGTACTGACGGAACGTCACGCCGCTGGCATGTGCCATCGGCATCAACAGCCCCACCCGGCACGGAAAATCCGGAAACTGACTGTCACCGGATCGCCACCCGCGCCTACCATCGGCTCAGACTCCCGTCACAGACGGCCTCTATCGGGGGAGCGAGACCGATGGCCGAATCTCCACCACCGCTCCAGGCCGAGGACCGGCCGGAGTTCGAACGACTGCTGGAGGAGGCGCTCCGGGACGAGCGCGTCCGCCAGGCCCTGCGCGCGGCCGACGGCGAGCCGACCCCGGCCCAGCTGCAGAGCCGCGCCCTGCGCGACATGGCGCTCGTCGCCGCGCAGGCCGCCCCGGAGTACGCCCGCTTCGTCGAACTGCGCGACAAGCTGCACGGCACCCGCGCCCCGGTGCCCGGCCCGGATCAGCACCGTACCGGCGCCTCCGGCTCGGCCGCGGCCGAGGACTGGGAACGGACGGAGCCCGACTCGCCGCTCGCGGCGGCCGAGCAGGCGGGGCTCGTGCCGCTGCTCGCGGTGATAGCGACCGTGCTGACCTGGCTGAGCGCGCTGGCACTGTGGCTGATCGGCGCCGCCGTCCACGCGAGCGACCCGCACCTGCTGCTGGGCCGCCAACTCACCACGGCGGCACGGGCGGCGGCCTATGTCGGCGTGGCCGTGCTGCTGGCCGACACCATCGGGCTGGTGCTGACCTGGCGCCGGGACATCGGCGCGGTGCCGGAGCAGCACCACCCCGAGCTCTTCCAGGACTTCCTCGCGGCGCGCGCCGCCTGGCGGGCGGCGCTGCGGGACCAGGCGCTGCTGCCCTACCTGCACCGCCAGCTCGGCATCGACGACACCCGCGCGACACCCCCTGTCCCCGCCCCCAGGAAGCCGGTGAGCCTCGTGCGTGAGAAGGCCAAGCTCGGATTCAGCAGCCCGGGGTTCACCAGTCCCGGGGCCGAGGGCATCACCGACGCGAAGGGCGAGGAGATCCCGGAGGAGGAGCGCGAGGACAGCTACTTCACCAGCCCCGGCTTCACCAGCCCCGGGGTGGAGGGCATCACGGACGGGAGCGGTGCGGAGATTCCGGAGGGGAAGCGCGGCGGCGCGCCCTACTTCACCGCCCCCCGCTACAGCTCGCCCGACTTCACCAGCCCCAACTACCGCGGCCCGGAGGAGGCGCCGCGGTCCCGCTTCCTCCCCAACGAGGGGGAGGAAGCGGACAGTTGAGCAAGCACTCGGGGCTGCGCCGGTTCAGCGCGCGGCGTCGAGCTCGGCCGCGACCAGCTCCGCGATCTGCACGGCGTTGAGCGCGGCGCCCTTGCGCAGGTTGTCGTTGGAGACGAAGAGGGCCAGGCCGTGGTCCACGGTCTCGTCCCGGCGGATGCGGCCGACGTAGGACGGATCCTGCCCGGCGGCCTCCAGCGGGGTGGGCACCTCGGAGACGACGACGCCCGGGGCGTCGGCCAGCAGCTCGTAGGCGCGCTGCGGGGTGATCTCGGCGGCGAAGCGGGCGTTGATCTGCAGGCTGTGCCCGGTGAAGACGGGGACGCGGACGCAGGTTCCGGAGACCTTGAGGCCGGGGATCTCCAGGATCTTCCGGCTCTCGTTGCGGAGCTTCTTCTCCTCGTCGGTCTCGTTCTCCCCGTCGTCGACGACGGAGCCGGCCAGCGGGAGCACGTTGAAGGCGATCGGCTTGGCGAACTTCTTCGCCTCAGGGTACTCGACCGCGCCGCCGTCGAAGGCGAGCTGGTCGGCCTTCTCGGTGACCGCGCGGGCCTGCTCGTGGAGCTCGGCGACGCCGGCGAGCCCGCCACCGGAGACGGCCTGGTAGGTCGCCACGACCAGGGCCTCCAGCCCGGCCTCCTGGTGCAGCGGCTTGAGCACCGGCATGGCGGCCATGGTGGTGCAGTTGGGGTTGGCGATGATGCCCTTGGGGCGGTCCTTGATCGCGTGCGGGTTGACCTCGGAGACCACCAGCGGCACCTCCGGGTGCGAGCGCCAGGCCGAGGAGTTGTCGATCACCACGGCCCCGGCCGCGGCGACCTTCTCCGCGAGTGCCTTGGACGTGGCGCCGCCGGCGGAGAACAGCACGATGTCCAGCCCGCTCCAGTCGGCCGTCTCGGCGTCCTCGACGACGACCTCGCCACCCTTCCACGGCAGCGTCTTGCCCGCGGAGCGGGCGGAGGCGAACAGCCGCAGCTCCGTGACGGGGAACTCGCGCTCCTCGAGAATCCGGCGCATGACGCCGCCGACCTGACCCGTGGCACCCACAATTCCAATCCTCATGCCCCCAGCGTAGGCGGAGCCGGGCGGTGCCCAGGAGCAATATCCGGCCTGTGGACAAGCGCGGAGACTGTCCACAGACCAGCGCCTTGTGGAAAAACTCCTGTGGAAAACAGACCGTCGGAGAAGTACCTCCGGCGGCGTAACCGGCCCGGCAGGACATCGTTCAGCAGTGTGGAGCGCAGGCCCGCCGACGAAGCCGACTCGAACTTTCTGTGAATCCCGCCGCCCCTGGCAAAGCTCAGACCCGAGCAGAACAACGGGGCCCACCGACGAGGCCGCCTGCGCCACCCGCTCATCCCCGCAACTTCCGAACGGAGAGGTGGCACACCCATGCCTCCTGAGATCGCCCTGGTCGAGTCGCGCGCGCTGCGCGACCTCGCCCGCAACCGCACCGAAGCCCTGGACCGGGTGAAGGTGCTGCTGATGCTGCCGGACGGGCTGTACGTGACGACCCAGATGGTGGCCGACTACTTCGAGGTCGAATTCGAGGCCGTCAAGAAGCTGACTCAACGTCACCGGGACGAGATGGAGCACAACGGGCTCCGAGTGCTGACCGGCCCCGAGATGGCGCGGTTCGTGGACCTCAATCTGCGGTCCACGCACGTCAGGGGCCGCGGTATCGCGGTGTACGAACGCCGCACGGTACTCAACGTGGCCATGCTGCTGCGCGACAGCGAGGTCGCCCGGGCGGTCCGGAGCCACCTGCTCGACATCGTCCTCGGAGTCCTGCCCGCGCAGCGCACAGCGAGCCCGCCCCGCCGCACCCGGCCCCTCGGGCCGGGCCCGCACTGGGACGAGTGGGAGGCGTGCACCCGCAACCCGGAGAACGAGGCCTGGCGCCAGGTCATCGACGGCGAGGTCCAGGTGAGCCGTGAGGAGCCGACGGTCGAATCCCGGCTCGACGGTATCGACCAGCGTCTCGACGCCCACGCTCGCGTGATCAACGCGATGGGCACCGACCTGACCCACCTGCGGTACGGCCTCAACCGGCCCGGCTGGTAAGGGCTGTGGACAACTTGCCCACTGAGCCGCGAGCTGCCGCTCAGTGGGCACGTTCGTAAGGGACATCATGTCCCTTACGCAGGTCAGAGCCTGTGGAAATCCTCGCCTCCGCTTCTCGGGTCGGACATTCCCCGTCCGACGCTCGGGTCTGTCACGGGCAGATCCGGCAGAGGAATTGCTCGTCCGCATCGCGGGCCCGCCGGGCCAGGTGGGTGAGTTGCCGGGCGGGGCAGCATGGCGTCGGTGGTCGCCGGGCGGAGTTCTCCTGTCCGCATCCACAGGAAGACGGCGGTGGTCAGCTCCGCGTCGGGGTCCGCGGCCAGCGTGCCCCGAACCGCTCGGGCGAGTCGGAGTACCCATGGGCCGGTGGACCACGGGTTGTCGTCGTCCTGGAGATCCTCCGGGCCGGAAGGCGGGGGCGGCGGCCAGGCGGGGTGCCCTGCACCCGGTCGGTGCTCAGGTGTCCGGTCGCCGGCGACGCCGCCGACCCATACCGAGGTGGCGGGATCCCGCGCACGCACAGCAGGGATCCCGCCACCTCGCGGGACTCGCAGGGGCGTCAGTCGGCCACCGGCAGGTAGACGCGGTTGCCCTCGGCGGCGAAGCGGTCGGACATCTCCTTCATGCCCTGTTCCTGCTCGCTGCGCGCGCGGATGTCGTGCGAGATCCGCATCGAGCAGAACTTCGGGCCGCACATGGAGCAGAAGTGCGCCGTCTTCGCCGGCTCCGCCGGCAGCGTCTCGTCGTGGAAGGCGCGGGCCGTCTCCGGGTCGAGGGCCAGGTCGAACTGGTCCTCCCAGCGGAACTCGAAGCGGGCGTCGGACAGGGCGTCGTCCCAGGCCTGGGCGGTGGGGTGGCCCTTGGCCAGGTCCGCCGCGTGCGCGGCGATCTTGTAGGTGATCACGCCGGTCTTCACGTCATCCCGGTCCGGCAGGCCCAGGTGCTCCTTCGGGGTGACGTAACAGAGCATCGCCGTCCCCCACCACGCGATCATCGCCGCGCCGATGCCGGAGGTGATGTGGTCGTAGCCGGGGGCGACGTCCGTGGTCAGCGGGCCCAGGGTGTAGAAGGGGGCGCCGTCGCACAGCTCCCGCTGCAGGTCCATGTTCTCCTTGATCTTGTGCATCGGGACGTGCCCGGGGCCCTCGATCATCGTCTGGACGTCCAGCTCCCGTGCCACCCGGCCGAGTTCGCCGAGTGTGCGCAGCTCGGCCAGCTGCGCCTCGTCGTTGGCGTCGGAGATGGAGCCCGGCCGCAGGCCGTCACCGAGCGAGAAGGTGACGTCGTAGGCGCGCAGCAGTTCGCACAGCTCCTCGAAGTGCGTGTAGAGGAAGTTCTCCTGATGGTGCGCCAGGCACCACGCCGCCATGATCGAACCGCCGCGCGAGACGATGCCGGTGCGCCGCCCGGCCGTCAGCGGGACGTAGCGCAGCAGCACGCCGGCGTGCACGGTCATGTAGTCGACGCCCTGCTCGCACTGCTCCAGCACGGTGTCCCGGTAGACCTCCCAGCTCAGCTCCTCCGCCCGGCCGTCCACCTTCTCCAGCGCCTGGTACAGCGGCACGGTCCCGATCGGCACGGGGGAGTTGCGCAGGATCCACTCGCGGGTGCTGTGGATGTTGCGGCCGGTGGAGAGGTCCATGACGGTGTCCGCGCCCCAGCGGGTCGCCCAGGTCATCTTCTCCACCTCCTCCTCGATCGAGGAGGTCACGGCGGAGTTGCCGATGTTGGCGTTGACCTTGACCAGGAAGCGCTCGCCGATGACCATCGGCTCCGCCTCCGGGTGGTTGACGTTCACCGGCAGCACCGCCCGCCCCGCCGCCAGCTCGGCGCGGACCAGTTCCGGGTCAAGCCCCTCCCGCAGCGCCGCGAACTCCATCTCGGGGGTGACGATCCCACGCTTGGCATAAGCGAGTTGGGTGACCGCGGTACCCTCCTGGGCCCGCAGCGGACGGCGCGGGCGGCCGGGGAAGACCGCGTCGAGGTTGCGCAGGCCGCCGCGCGGCGAGGTGTGCCGCAACCCGTCGTCCTCGGGCCGGGGCGCGCGGCCGTCGTACTCCTCGACATCGCCGCGCTGCCGGATCCATCCGTCCCGAAGCGGCGGCAGGCCGCGCCGGACGTCGGCCTCGAACTCCGGGTCGGTGTACGGGCCCGAGGTGTCGTACAGCGGGACGGTCGCACCGTTGCTGAGGTGGACGGCGCGGTAGGGCACCCGAAGGTCCGGGCGGGAGCCCTGCTGGTAGGCCTTGTGCCAGGCCGCGGTGGGGTAGCCGTTCCGGCCGTCGCGGGCGCTGCGGACAGACTGCTCCTGCTGTGCTTCGTGCGTGCTCATGCGAGCTCTACTCCCTACGCCGGCATTACCCGGTCAGGTTCCTGCGGTCGGCGCAGCTGTCAGCGCCCTCTCAGCCCGGTGCTCCGAGCTCCCGCGTCTGCAAACGAGATGCCGCCACCGTAGCGGGGGGCCTCCCCGCTGCCAAGTGAGCAGGGGTACTGTTCAGCCGCACCCGACGGCCGTCGCAGAGGAACATCCGTGGCCGAGCCCCACCACCCCCATCACCACGAACACGGCCCGGCCAGCCCCGCTCCACGGCGGCTGCGGCTGCTGCTGGCCGCCGTCCTGGTGCCGTTCGCCCTCGCGGTTCTGGCCGGATTGGTGCTGCTGTGGCCCGGCAGGCTGCCCGACCACGCGGCCACCGGGCTCGGCTTCGACCAGCCGACGGCGAGCGGGGTGGTCACCGCGACCAAGTCCGTGGACTGCGTCGGCGGGACGGCCGGCTGCACCCTGGTCACCTTCCGGGTGACCTCGGGCAAGGACGACGGCCGGGTGAGCACGCAGACCATGACGCCGGATCAGACCGCGGTCTACAGCGCGGGCGAGAAGGTCGTGCTGCTCTACTCGGCGAACGCCCCGCGCGACCTGCAGTACACCATCGGCGACGCCGACCGGGGTATCCCACTCGCCCTGCTGGCCGGGGTCTTCGCGCTGCTGGTGGTGCTGGTGGGCCGGTTGCGCGGGCTGGCCGCGCTGGTCGCGCTGGCGGTGAGCTTCGGCGTGCTGTCGGTATTCGTGCTCCCGGCGATCCTGCACGGGGAGAACCCGCTGCAGGTGGCGGTGGTCGGCAGCGGGTTGATCATGCTCGTCGCGCTGTACCTCTGCCACGGCCTGTCCGCGCGCACCTCGGTGGCGGTGCTGGGCACTCTCGCCTCGCTCGCGCTCATCGGCGTGCTCGGCCAACTCTCCATCGGCTGGACCCGGTTGACCGGCAACACCAGTGACGAGACCGGTCTGGTGCACTCGCTCTTCCCCGGCATCCAGCTTCCCGGCCTGCTGCTGGCGGGCATCATCATCGGCTCGCTGGGCGTCCTCAACGACGTGACGGTGACCCAGGCCAGCAGCGTCTGGGAGCTGCGCGCGGCCGACCCTGGGATGGGCGCCCGAGCCCTGTACCGGGCGGGCATGCGGATCGGCCGGGACCACATCGCGTCCACGGTGAACACCCTGGTGATGGCGTACGCGGGAGCGGGCCTGCCGCTGATGCTGCTCTTCTCGCTGTCCCACCGCGGCGTCTGGACGGTGGCGACCAGCGAGATCGTGGCGGAGGAGGTCGTGCGCACCCTGGTCGGGGCGATCGGCCTGGTCGCCTCCGTCCCGCTGACCACCGCCCTGGCGGCCGCGGTGGCCGCGGCCGGCGGTCCCCCGGCCCGGCGCGGCGGCCGCCGCCGCAAGCACTGACGGAGGGTCAGGAACCGAAGAGGCCCGCGCCGCTCGCTGCGACGGGGCCTCCGGGCTCCGGCCGACCGGCCTGGGGTACGCCCTAGCGGGTCGCCTTCTTGACGAGGACGACGACCGCCGCGGCGAGGGCCACGATGACCAGGGCCTTGAAGACGAAGCCGAAGAGGAAGCTGGCGATGCCGATGATGGCTCCGATGACTGCGAACACGATCCACAGCGCGAGGATCACACCGACCGCCAAGGCCGCGAGTCGACCCCAGCCGGGGAGCGCCTTCCAGAACTCGTTCATGCTGTCCGTCCTCCCCCTCGGGATCACTTGCTGACATCACCGATCGTACGGGCGGGACCCCGCGCTCCCGAAGGGTTGATGCCCCTGAGAACACCCGGAGAAGACCCTTATCCGGCCGACTCGGGGTGACCCTCAGTCAGCGGTCGGGACGGGCCAGGCCTCGCCGCGCCAGGCGGCGTCCCAGAACATCCACTCGTACCGCGCGGTGGTGGCGAAGTGCCGTGCGGCACGGGCGCGTTCGCTGTCGGAGAGCTCCGGCCCGATCCGGTCGGCCAGGTCCAGCACCCGGCGGACGACGCCCTGGAACTCCTCGGCGCCGTAGGCGGCGATCCACCGTGCGTACAGCGGATCGGGGGAGGACTTCTCCAGCAAAGCCTCGCCGACCCGGGCGTAGATCCAGTAGCACGGCAGCACGGCGGCCAGGCCCTCGGCGAAGGAGCCCGAGTAGACGGTGGCGAGCAGGTAGCTGGTGTAGGCCAAGGTGGTCGGCAGAACCGGCTGCTCCGGGCCCTCGCCCAGCTCCGCCGTGAACTCGGCGTGCATGCCCTGCTCGGCGGCGATGGCCCCGACCGCGTCGTCCGCGAAGGCCCGCACGTCCGCGTCGGTCGGCGCCTTGGCCGCGCAGACCGCCAGGGCCCGGGCGTAGTCGCGCAGGTAGTGCGAGTCCTGCTGGACGAAATGGCGGAAGGCCGGACGTGGCAGGCTGCCGTCGGTGAGTCCGCGCAGGAAGGGGTGGGCGAGGATCTCCGCGTAGACCTCCTCGGCGGAGGCCCACAGCTCCTGAGTGAACGTCATGCTCAGCTCTCCGGCGGTGAGAAGACGACGAGCACCCGCAGGTCCTCGCTGATGTGGTGGAACCGGTGCGGCACGCCGGCCGGCACGTAGGCCACCGTGCCCCGGCCGACCGTGGTGGTCTCCTCGCCCACGGTCAGGTAGGCGCGTCCGCTGACGACGAGGTAGACCTCGTCCTGCCGGTGCGGCTGCTGCGGGTCGGTGGCGCCCGCGTCCAGCGCGTAGAGGCCGACGGACATGTGCGGCTCGCGCAGGAAGCTGAGGTAGGCGCCCTCGTTCGCGGCCCTCTCGGCGTCGAGGTCGTCCAGGCGGAATACCTTCATGGCGGCCATCCAACCAGACGGCCCCGGGCGGCCCGGCGCCGGAAGCGGGGAGGCGGGCGTCCCGGCAGGGCTCCGGCTTGCGGTCCCGGGGAGCCGCCTCGCGCAACAGTCCGGTACCAGGACAGGGACACGAACCTTCCGGGTCTTCCCCGGCACGGTGGGCGCCTGCCACGATCACCGCATGATGAAGTTCGTCCTCAAGACCCTGATCAACGCGGTCGCCATCTGGATCGCCGCCTGGCTGGTCAGCGGGATCACGCTGACCAACGGCAGCTGGGGGCACCAGGCGCTGACCGTGATCCTGGTCGCCCTCGTCTTCGGCGTCGTCAACTTCGTGATCAAGCCGATCGTGAAGCTCTTCTCGTTCCCGCTCTTCGTGCTGACGCTGGGTCTGATCACCTTCGTGATCAACGCGCTGATGCTGTGGCTGACCTCCTGGGCCTCGGGCAGGCTGCACCTCGACTTCCACGTCGACGGCTTCGTGTCCGCGCTGGTCGGCTCGCTGATCATCTCCGTCGTCGCCTGGGCGATGCACCTGGTGGTGCGCGACGAGGACTGAACCGGCACTGACGGCGCCTCAGGCCCGCTCAGGCCGCGCCGAGGATCTCCTCCAGCTTCCGGTCCAGCGAGTCCTCCGTGTGCTCCTGTCCCATCGGGAGCACACGGTCGGTTCGTCCGAGGAAGGCGATCAGCGGCACCGCCGGCGAGCGCAGCACGGCCGCGCCGCCCGGCGAGCAGAGCTTGATGTCGACGTCGCAGAAGTCGGCGTCCGGGCCGGGCACCGGGGCGATCCGCACGTCACCCTCCCCGCTGGGCCGGCTGATCCCGTCGAGCAGCAGCTCCCGGCCGAAGACCCAGGTGACCGGCGGGTCCCCCGGCAGGTGGAAGGTCAGGCTGACGGCGAACGGGTCGGCAGCGTCGTAGGAGAGCTGCACATCGGTCTCGAAGGCCAGGTCCTCCGACGCCAGTAGGTTCATGACGAGCTGCCCCTTGACCAAGCTGTGCATCTGCATCGCGCCGCCTCTCGCCTCGGTCTTCCCCGTGGTCCCCGTGGTCCCCCGCTTCCCCCTGTGTCTCCATGGTCGCTTTGCGTATCAATCCGACCAAGAGTGACTTTTTCAGATGGTGATAGCGAAGCGCTCCAGCACCGCCCCCACCCGCTGGCTCAGCCGTTCCGCCGCCGAGGGCAGCCGGTGCGCCTGCTCGGCGGGAAGGGACAGCGCCACGGTGCACAGAGCCGCGCCGACCGTCACCGGGACCGCCGCGCACACCACCCCGGGTGCGTATTCCTGGTATTCCATCACCGGGCGGCCCGGATGCCGCGCCTCCCAACGGCGCAGCAGCACCGACGGATCCGTCACCGAGCGTGGTGTCAGCGCCTCGGGGCGGTGACGTGACAGGTAGTCAAGGCGTCCCTCCCGGTCGAGTTGGCCGAGCAGGCACTGGCCGATCGCGTGGGCGTGCCCGGTGGCCCCGATGTCGGCCCAGACGTCCACCGCGGGAGTGGCGGCCGTCTCGGACAGCGCCACGATCTCCGGCCGCCCGTGGCGGTAGACGCCGAAGTAGGTGGCCGCGCCCAGCTGTTCCCGCAGTTCGTGGAGGAGCCGCTGGATCGCCTCGTGCCCCTGCGCTTGTTCGTGACGCCCCGTCAGCTGGGAGACCGACTCGCCCAACCGGTACAGCCCGGCGCTGCGGACCAGGTATCCCTCGTGGGCCAGGGTGCGCAGCAGGTGGTAGGCGGTGGGCAGCGGGAGGTCGGCGGCGCGCGCCAACTGCTTGGCCGTGGCGCCCTGCCGGTGCCGGCCGACCGCCTCCAGCAGGCGCAGCGCCCGCTGCACCGAGCCGATCAACGTCGGTGTCCGTTCGGCCTGCGCCAATGGTGGTCCCCCCTTCGGGCTTCGGGCCTCATCACCTTGCATAGGCGATTCGGACGCGACAGCTCCACATCTTGCCCTGCGTGTCGGCGCCTTGTCCCCCTCCGGGGACGGACCGGTCGTCCCCCGTTCGGCGGGGGTTTCACCACCGGTCGCTCGCGGCACACTCACCACGTGGCTGTCCGACCCGTGGTCAAGCGCACCGCACGCGCCATCCTGCTCGACACCAGCACCGGGACTCCGGAGCTGGTCCTGATCAAGCGCACCAAGCCCGACCGGCCGCCGTACTGGATCACCCCCGGCGGCGGCGTAGAACCCGGTGACACCAGCGTGGTCGCCGCGCTGCACCGGGAGATCGCGGAGGAGCTCGGCGGCAAGGCGGTCGACGTCGTCCCCGCCTTCGTCGACACCGTCCCGCACACCCTCCACGACCACCTCGAGGACGCACACCCGCACGGGGTGAAGGTCCAGCACTTCTTCCTGTGCCGACTGGACTCGATGGACCCCGCGAAACGCCACGGGCCCGAAGTGGACGAGCCCAACGGCGAGTACGAGATCGTCCGCGTCCCCTTCACCCGTGAGGGCGTCACCTCGGTCAACGTGGTGCCCCCCGCGCTGCGCGCCTACCTGGCCGCCAACATCGAGGGGCTCACCGCCCTGCTCAGCGACGACCTCGGCCTCTGAGCGCGGTCGACTCCTCCGGCAGATCCGCCAGGTCGTGCCGGACCAGCTCCGCGGGGACGCCCGCATGCCCCAGCGCCGTGACGGTGCGCCGGACCATCGCCGGCGGCCCGGAGACGCAGGCGCGGTAGCCGTCCCACGGCCCGTAGCCGGCCACCACCTCGGGCAGCCGCCCGACCGCGTCCACGTGCGGACCGCCGTCGCCGCCGGCCTCGGAGACGCAGGTGCGCACCGACAGCCAGGAGTGACGCCGGGTCAGCTCCACCAGGTACGGGGCGGCGTAGAGGTCGCGGGGGCGCCTGGCTCCGTAGAACAGCTCCACCTTGCGGGTGCCGCCCTGGGCCGCCAGTTCCTCGACCAGCGCCAGCAGCGGCGCGATCCCGGTGCCTCCGCCGACCAGCAGCAGCGGGTCGGCGGTGTCCTGATCCAGCGTCATCCCGCCCTGCGGGGGCCCGAGTCGGAGCCGCACCCCCGGCTGGGCGTGCAGCACCAGCGCGTTGCTGACCCACCCGGCGGGCACCGCCTTGACGTGGAAGCTGAGCAGCCCGGCGCGGTTGGGGGCGTTGGCGATCGAGTAGTGCCGCCAGACCCGCGGCCACCACGGGACCTCCAGTTGCGTGTGCTGCCCGGCCCGGAAGGGGTAGGGCTGGTCGGTGCGGACGGTGACCACGGCGACGTCCGAGGTACGGCGGTCCACGGAGACCACCTCGCCCTGCCACCAGGCCGGCGAGTGCCGGGCGTCCTCGGCCGCGGCGGCGATCATCACGCGGCTGATCAGCCCGAAGAGGCGGACCCACGCCTGGCGGGTCGGCCCGTCCCAGCGGCTTCCGCAGTAACGTTCCAGCGCGGCGAGCAGGGCGGCGCCCACGGGGCCGTAGTGCTCGTCGCGCACGCCGAACTTGCGGTGGACGACGGCGAGTCGGGAGAGGTAGCTGCTGAGCGCGGGCACGTCGTCCGCAGTGCGGGCTGCCGCGAGCAGGGCCCGGAACAGCCGGTCGCGCTGCACGTCCATGGCTGCCGGGAACAGCGCCCGCAGTTCGGGCCTGGCCAGGAACAGCACCGCGTAGAAGTGCGCGGTCGCCCGGTCCGCCACCGGCTCGACGACCATGAGGCTGCGGCGCAGCAGCGTGATCTCCTCCGGGCTGGGCAGCCCGGTGTCGGTGGGCGGCGGGCCCGGCAGGGGCGGCTGCTCGGGCAGCGGCGGGGCGGTGGCCGCCGCGAGCAGCCGCGCGGACAGCGTGACTCCCGCCTGCGGGTCCGCGGTGGCCGCGGTCCCGCCCGGCAGCACGGCGTCGGGCGTCGGGACACCGGTGAAGGCGACGGGAGTCAGCCCGAGTTGGGCGATCCCGTCGTCGTCCGGTCGCGTGCCGGGGGCGGCGGTCCCCGATGCCTCAGGCGCGATCTCCGGTCCCGGCAGCACCCCGAGCGGGCGGCGCCGCCGCTTCTCCCGTCCGGGAGGCATGGCGGTCCCCGCCCCCACCGACACCGGGCTGCCCAGCCCGGCCCCGGCCTTCGCGTGTGCCTCCGCCTCGGCCTTCGCGTGTGCCTCCGCCTCGGCCTTCGCGTGTGCCTCCGCCTTCGCGTCCGCCTCCGCCTTCGCCGGGCGGGCGGAGTCTGGCTCCGGTGCCGCGTCGGCGGTGGGCGCGGGCTGAGCGGGCGGGGCCCCGACGGCCGCCGTCGGGGCCGCCCAGGCGGTGCCCGGCTCCGTCTCGGCGGACGGAACGGGCTGAGCCAGCGCGGTCACTGCGCCGCGGGAGGCGGCGACGCCCGCCGCGGTGTGCGCCGCGTTGCCCGGCAAGGTGCGCACCGGGGCGGAGAACGTGGCCGGGAGCTCGGCCGGGGACACCTGCGGCACGGCCATCGTCAGGGGTGGAACCTCCGTCGCGCCCCCGCGCCGCGACGAGTCGGTCCGCTTCCCTGCCGATGTGCCGGAACGCCCGCTTCCAGAACCGGAGTTGCCCCGGCCACCGGACCCCTTGGGCGTGCGGGCCCGCTGCTTCTTGTGTCCGGTCGAGGCCGCCCGTGCGGCCGCCGCGCTCCGACGCAGCGGTCGGGCGGGCGTCTCCGGCGCAGCGGGGGCGTCCTGCTGTGGCCCCAACGGCCCGTCCGCCTGTGCCGACCCGCCGTCCCGGTCCAGCCCGTCGTCCTGGTCACGCTCGCCGTCCTGGTCCAGCCCGTCGTCCCGGTCCGGTGCCGTCGCGGGGGGCACCGGCGCCGCCCCGGCGGAACGGTTCTGCGCGGCCCTCGCGGCCCCCCTCGGCGCACGCGCGCTCAGGGGCATGACCGCCACCACCGCACCGGGCGCGGGCAGCAGTGGCGGGGCCCCGGCCGGGGCCACCGGGGCGGCCGCCCAGGCCCGGGTCCACGCATCGTCAGGAACCGCTGCGGGCAGGGCACTCGGCTGGTACGCGGGCCGCTCGGGGATCTCCGGCAGCGCCGCCGTGTCCGCTTCGGCGGCCGCGGCCGGGGCCGCGACCTCCTCCGGGACGTCACCGTGCTTCTTCGAATTGAGTGCGCTTCCGATCGCCACCTGAAGCTTCTTCTCCCGTCGTGTCAGCGGGGTCCACTGCCTTTCGCAGCGTGGCACGGACAAACTGCTGATCCGACAAATAGGGTGAAGAATGGGGCGCGCGCGTCGCGGACGCGCTACTCTGCCGCGCGCCCGCACGCCGCCGTTCGAGGGCGGCCTCGGGACCGCATCGGCGCGTCCGCGGCCGCTACTCCTCCGGCAGGCCCAACTCCCTTACCAGACGCCGCTTCGCCCGTGCGCCCACGAGCGACTTCACCGGCCGGCCGCGTTCGAAGAGCAGGAACGTCGGCATCGACAGCACCGCGTAGGCCGCCTGCGTCTCCAGGTTGCGGTCCACGTCCAGCTGGACCACCCGCAGCCGCCCCTCCCGCTCTCGCGCCAACTCCTCCAGCACGGGTGCCATCTGCCGGCACGGCGGGCACCAGTCCGCAGTGAACTCCACCAGCACCGGCAGCTTCTCGGCCAGCACCCGCTCCGCGAAGTCCGCGTCCGTCACCACATCCACGTCAGCCATCCGAGCCCCTCCCCTTCCTGTTCCGCTGCTGCTCCGTCAACTCGCAGACCGGCTGCGGCGGCTGGGACGCGTCCAGCTCCAGCTCCGCGCGGAGCAGCTGCGCACCCACCTGCGCCCGCACCTGCTGCAGCCGCTCGATACAGGCGTCCAGCTCGGCGAGCTTGCGCCGGTAGACCTCCAGCGAGGCCGGGCACACGTCGCCGGACGGGTGCCCGGCCCGCAGGCAGTCGACGAAGGGGCGGGTCTCCTCCAGCTCGAAGCCGAAGTCCTGCAGCAGCCGGATCTGCTCGAGCAGCCGCAGGTCCTCCTCGTCGTACTGCCGGTAGCCGTTGCCGGTCCGCCGCGCGGGCAGCAGCCCGCGCGTCTCGTAGTACCGCAGCGTCCGGGTGGTCGTCCCGGCGCGCTCGGCCAGTTCGCCGATCCGCATGCTCCGACCGTAGACCTTGACTCCGACGTCAAGGCCAGCGCCGGTGTCGGCGTGGGGTCCAGGCGTCAGGTCCAGACGTCAGGGCGGGCGTCAGGGGCGGGCGCCAGGAGCGGGCGTCGGCGTCAGTCCTCGCGGGGCTCGCTCCCGGGCCGGCCGGTGTTCGCCTCGGCACCCGCGTGCAGCAGGGCCGGGAGGGTCAGCTCGGCGTAGGTCGCGTTGACGGCGTCGACCAGCGCCTGCGGATCGTCCGGGTGCTCGGCCAGCCGGGCGTCGAAGTCACGCAGGTAGCCGCTGGTGAAGTCGAGCACCTGCGCCGCGTCGTCCGCCCGCCCCGGCGTCCGGTGCCCGGCGACGACCTTGGCCGTGCCCAGGCCGCGCAGCACCTCCAGGTCCGCGAGCCAGTCGGCCCGCTGCGCGGGGTCGGTGTCCGCCGTCCACACGTGGGTCCCGTTGAAGGCCAGGTCTCCCGCGATGACGGTGTCCGCCTGCGGGACGTGCACGGCACTGCCCCGGCCCAGGTGCAGCACCGTCAGCTCGGCCTCGTCCACCGGCAGCGTGTCCGCGGGCAACGGGCCGGGCACGACGGGGGAGGACGTGATGTCGTCGCCCAGCACCCACTGCCACCGCGCGACCTCGCCCAGGCCGGTGCGGGTGATCGCCTCGATCACCTCCGGCGCGGCGTAGACGGGCGTTCCGGGGAAGAGCCGCAGCACCTCCTCCGTGCCGAAGTAGTGGTCGGCGTAGCTGCTGGTCACGATGATCGCGGTAAGCCGCCGCGCCTTGCCGGCGACCCACTCGGCCAGCTCCCGCCCGGCGCTGCGGGTGAGCTGGGTGTCCACGAGGATCGCCTCGGAGTCCCCGTGCACCAGCGCGGACGTGGTGAAGTACGCCCCCTCGGGCCCGGTGAACACGTCCACCTCGACAGCCATCGCCGCTCCGCTCCTCGCCCGCCGCACCCGTCCTTGCCCCTGCCCGCCAGCCTCCGCCGTACCCCGGCCGACGGCCCAGCGGAACGACGCGAACGGGTGACCAGCGCCCGCCCCGGCCAATCCGGTTGACGGCACGTCAGGCAGGGGGCAGGGTGCCTCCCGTGACTCCGACGAAGCGCAGCCGACGCACGCGACGCTCTACGACATCCGTGTACACGCTGGGTTCCCATCCGCTTCGCCCGAAGGACCACCGACCATGCAGCTCCGCGACTACCGGCCTGCCGACGAGCGCTCCTGGCTCCACTGCCGGGTGCTCGCCTTTCTGAGCACGCCCTACTTCGACGACGTCCTGACGTCCAAGCCGACCATCGCCCCACCGGGCTTCAGCCTGGTCATGGCGCAGGACGGCGAGGGCAGCGGGCAGATCACGGGCGTGATCGACGTCGCCATCGACGGCACGCTCGCCACGATCGAGACCATCGCCGTACACCCGGACCATCAGCGCACAGGCCTCGGCCGCGCGCTCCTCCACGCCGCGCGCGCCCGCGCCCGTGCGGCGGGTGCGGATCATCTGGACGCCTGGACCCGTGACCAGCCGGAGACCCTCGCCTGGTATCGGGCCCGGGGCTTCGCCGAGAGCGAGCACTACGTGCACGTCTACGCGAACCACTACACCGACCCGGCGGAGCTGGCCCGTGCGGTCCCCGGCCCGCGCCCCGGCCTCCGACCCGTCACCGCCTTCCTTCACGCCCCGCTTGCACGGGAGGCGGAACTGCGCCGCGAATTCCGCCGCGTCCACGTCTGCCGCCGCTTCACGCTGCCCCTCTGACCCCTGAGCGCAGCCGAGCCGGGATGCCGGTGAGCCGCATCCTGACCCAGGTGACGGCCCAGTGTCCGCAGGGCCTGGATGCCCTGCTCTGCGGGCAGACCTCGGCCGACTGACAATGGACGTTCACCGGTCGGCGTGGGGCAGGGTGCCCGATGGCGCCGCCGCGCTCGGGCACGGCACTCGCCGGCCGAGCCCGTTCTCCAGGACACCGGCTGCGCGGCCTGACGCGGGGGCAGCGCACGCGCCCGCAAGCGCGCCGCGACGCACTGCGAAGGGGCTGTCTCAGGGCGCGTCATCCCTCACTCTGCAGGCCGAAGAGGTCGTAGCACGGTTCCAGCCCCTCGATGACCAGGTGCGGGCGGCGGGGCCGGGCCTGCCACAGCGCCCGCGGGAGGCGCAGCCGACGCTCCGTCACCGGGGCGCCGCGGACCACCGCCCGGTGCACGCCGTCGTCGAGATAGCCGAGCTTGCGGGAGACCGCGAAGGACGCCGCGTTGTCGCTGAACGCGCCGGAGAGCGCGTATTCCGCGCCCAGCCCGGCGAAGGCCAACTCCAGGACGGCCGCCCGCATCTCCGTGCCGATGCCCTGGCCCTGGTGGTCGAGCCCGAGCCAGGAGCCGGTACCGACCTCCCGCAGCACCGCGAAGTCCCGTGCCCCGATGCTCTGCAGCCCCACCGCACGGCCCTCCGCGAAGACCGCCAGGTTCAGGTCCCAGCTGTCGGGCGTCCATTCGCCCTGGCAGCGCCAGAAGTGCTGCACCACCGAGCGCGCCCGCGCCCCGGGCTCGAGATCCGTCCACGGCACCAGGAACGGCATCCGCTCGGGCGGATGCACCCCGCGCGCCGCCAACTCCGCGAGTTCGGCCAGTTCCTCGCCCTGGGGGAGCCGCAGCTCCAGGCGCTCCGTGCGCAGACGCAGCCCCAGCAGGGGCCAGTGATCGCTCAGCATGCGCCATTGTCGGCTCGGCCGAATCGCCCCCGCATCCCGAATTCCCCCAGCATGCTGGGCGGATGGCCGAGCGGATCACGCCCGTCGCCGCACGGGACCGGTCATCGGCCTGGTCGCCCGGGCCACGGCCGTCGCCCGGCACTACCGGCGCCGCGGTGGGACGAGCGGCTGCCAAACGCGCCCGACGGCCGCATCCTCGTGCACCGGCAGCCGTCCACCGCCGCTTCCCCGGCCGCCTCAACCGGCTCCTGGGCGGGGGTCGACCCGGTGGGAAAGGCCATTCGCAGCCAGCCGCAAGGGAGTTGGCGGAGGAGCCGGGTGGCGTGCGCACCCGCCCCCGGCGGCTCTCCACCCACCTGTGCCAAGGCGCGATCAGCCCACAACGGCTGGGCGTGCACCACGTCCAGGTCCCCGCCGACACCAGCCCCGCCCCCAGGCGAGCAGCCGGCACGACCGGCTCGCCCCGGACGAACCTCAGGCCGCACTCGGCCGGCCCCTCTGCCTCCCCGACGCCGTCCCGCTCCGGCCCCGCTACCGCGAGCCGCTCCCGGGCTCCTGACCACTCCTGACTCGGCCCGGCTCCCTTCCCTGACAGTCGTTGTCAGGGAAGCTCCGAAGACTGAACCCCATGACCCATCCGGCCCGCACCGCCAGGCTGCTCGTCGCCGCCGCCTTCACCACCGCCCTCGGCAACAACGTCCAACTCATCGCCGGCGCCCTGCTACTGGTCCGCGAGCAGCACACGATGACCTCCGTGGGCTGGCTCTTCGTCGCCGTTGCCCTGCCGCAGGCGCTGCTCTCCCCCGCCTTCGGCCGGCTCGCCGACCGACTCGACCGGCGCACCCTGTGGATCGCCTGCGACAGCCTCAGCGCCGCCGTCGCCCTCGCCCTCCCGCTCTGGCTCACCCACGGCGGAGCCGCCCAACCCGGCATCTACCTCGCCAACTTCGCGCTCGCGCTGATCGCGGCACTCTTCTTCCCGGTCAGCGCCGCCCTCGTCAAGGAGCGCATCCCCGGGGGCGAGCCGCTGCGCCGCTTCAACAGCGGCTACGAGATGGCCACCCAGGCCGGCATGCTGCTCTCGGCCACCGTCGGCGGCATCGCCGTCCAGGCCGTGGGTGCCGTTCCACTGCTGGTCTTCAACGCCGCCACCTTCGCCGTGTCGGCGCTCTGCGTCACCGGACTCGGCCGCCGGGCCTCCGCGACCGGGACCGCCCCGACGCCGGACGACGCCGCGCCCCACCCGGCTCCCGCGCCGACCGCTCCGGCCCCGCGCCTCGCGCGGCTGATCCTGCTCTACGCCCAGGGCAGCGTCGTGGTCACCGTCTTCAACGCCCTGCTGCCCACCTACGTGCTGGCCGAACTCCACCGAGGGACCGCCCTCTTCGGCGCCGTCGACGCCCTGGGCAGCCTCGGATTCCTGGCCGCCGCCGTCGCCTACCGGCTCGCGGCACGTCGGCTTCCCGACCTGCGCATCGCCCTGGCGGGCTTCCTGACGTGCAGTCTGCTCCTGCTGGCACAAGGCCAGTTCGGGGTCCCCGGTCTGCTCGTGCTGGTGCCGCTGGGCGCCTTCGTCTTCGGCCAGGCCCGCATCGCCTCCCGCAACCTGCTGATGGCCGCCGCCGACCCAGCTGCGGCCGGCCGCGCCTTCGGTCTCGCCAATGCGGGCGGACTCGCGGCGACCGTGCTCACCATGCTGCTCGTGGCCACCGTCACCGACCGGACCGACGCCGGGCACGGCTTCGCGCTGCTCGCCGTTCTCGGCGCCGCCGCCAGCCTCTCCGCTCTGCTGCTGCACCGCGGTTCCCCGGGCCCGGCCCGCCGGGCCCCGGCTCAGGAGTACCGCTCGGCCAGGTTCCGCACGGCCAGGACCATCGCCTGGCGCAGCTCCGGCGGCCCCAGCACCTCGGCGTCCGCACCCCAGGCGAGCACCATCGGCACCGCCAGCGCCACCGACTCCACCGGCACCGTGACCGTCACCCAGCCGTCGGCTCCCGACCCCTCGGCATCCGCGTCCCCGGCGGCCGCGCCCGCGGCCGACTCGGCGACAGCGCGGACCACCGCGGCGTCGACGAGGTCGGGAAGCCGCGCCACCAGTTCCTGACGCAGCCTCAGCACCGCGTGCAGCCGCAGCCGCCGGGCGTCGTACTCGGCCAGGTACGCCTCCCAGTGGGCCGCCAGGTCGAAGCCCGCTGGCCGCTCGAAGCAGCCGCCCTCGGCCTGGACGTCCAGCACCTGCGAGACCCGGTAGGTGCGCACCGCCCCGGCGGCGCCCTCCGGCGCGGCGGCCCCCGCTGCCCCGACGACCCCCGCGACCAGGTACCAGACGCCGCTCTTGAGCACGAGCCCGTACGGCTCCACCTGGCGTACGACCTCCTGCGGCGCCGCCCAACGCCGGTAGCGCATCCGCAACCGCCGCTGCTGCCACACAGCGTCCGCGACCACCGCCAGATGCGGGGGCGCGTCCTGCTCCCGGTACCAGCCGGGGGCGTCGAGGTGGAACCGCTCGCGCACCCGCCCCGCCCGTCCGCGCAGCGGGGCGGGCAGCGCGGCCTCCAGCTTCAGCTGGGCCACGGCCAGCACCCGGTCCAGCCCGAGCCCCGCCGCGGCACCCGGTGCCCCGGAGAGGAACAGCGACTCCGCCTCCTCGGCCTGAAGCCCCGTCAACTGCGTCCGGTAGCCGTCCAGCAGGCGGAACCCGCCCCCGTGCCCGGCATCGCCGTACACCGGGACCCCGGCTCCGTTGAGCGCCTCGACATCCCGGTACACCGTGCGGACGGAGACCTCCAGCTCCGCCGACAGCTGCTCGGCCGTCATCCGGCCGCGACTCTGCAGCAGCAGCACCATCGCGACCAAGCGCCCGGCCCGCACGGCTCCCTCCCGGCCGGACTAGCTCTGCGCCATGTCGACGAAGCGGGAGTAGTGGCCCTGGAACGCCACCGTGATGGTGGCGGTCGGGCCGTTGCGGTGCTTGGCCACGATCAGGTCCGCCTCACCCGCACGCGGGGACTCCTTCTCGTAGGCGTCCTCGCGGTGCAGCAGGATGACCATGTCCGCGTCCTGCTCGATGCTGCCACTCTCACGCAGGTCGGAGACCATGGGCCGCTTGTCCGTCCGCTGCTCCGGGCCACGGTTCAGCTGGGACAGGGCGATGACCGGGAGCTCGAGCTCCTTGGCGAGCAGCTTGAGGTTGCGGGACATCTCCGAGACCTCCTGCTGCCGGCTTTCGGGGCGGCGGGACCCGCCGCTCTGCATCAGCTGGAGGTAGTCGATGACGACGAGCCGCAAATCGTTTCTCTGCTTGAGCCGGCGGCACTTGGCCCGGATCTCCATCATCGAGAGGTTCGGCGAGTCGTCGATGTAGAGGGGGGAGTCGTTGAGGTCCTGCATCCGGCGCGCAAGGCGGGTCCAGTCCTCGTCGGTCATGTTGCCGGAGCGCATGTGGTGCAGAGCGACCCGGGCCTCGGCGGAGAGCAGGCGCATCGCGATCTCGTTGCGCCCCATCTCAAGGGAGAAGAAGACGCTCGGGATCTTGTGCTTGACCGAGCAGGACCGGGCGAAGTCCAACGCCAGCGTGGACTTGCCCATGGCCGGGCGGGCCGCCACAACGATCATCTGTCCCGGGTGCAGGCCGTTCGTGAGCGCGTCGAGGTCCGCGAAACCGGTCGGAACGCCCGACATCTGGCCGCTGCGCGAGCCGATGGACTCGATCTCGTCGAGCGCGCCCTCCATGATCTCGCCGAGGACGGCGTAGTCCTCGTTGGTGCGCTGCTCGGTGACGGCGTAGATCTCGGCCTGCGCCCGGTTCACGATCTCGTCGACGTCGCCCTCGGAGGCGTAGCCCATCTGCGCGATCCGGGTGCCGGCCTCCACCAGGCGGCGCAGCACCGCCCGCTCGTGGACGATCTCGGCGTAGTACTCCGCGTTGGCCGCGGTGGGCACCGAGTTGACCAGGGTGTGCAGATAGGCCGGGCCGCCGACGCGGGTGATCTCACCGCGCTTGACGAGTTCGCTCGCGACGGTGATCGGGTCGGCCGGCTCGCCGCGGGCGTAGAGGTCGAGGATCGCGCTGTGGATCAGCTCGTGCGCGGGCCGGTAGTAGTCGCCGGGCTTGAGGACCTCGACGACGTCGGCGATGGCGTCCTTGGAGAGCAGCATGCCGCCGAGCACGGACTGCTCCGCGGCGAGGTCCTGCGGGGGCACCCGTTCGTAGGAGGCGTCGTCACCGCCGCTGCTGCCGCGGTTGTCCTCGGCGGTCGCCGTAACGCTGCGGCGACGGGAGGCGGGAAGGCGGTCACCGGGGGTGTCGGCGGCGAATCCGGATGCCCAGTCGTCGTCCGGGGGAGGGGGGATGTCGTCGTACGCGATCCCGGTCATACTGCCCTCCCTGTACCCGTTCCGTGCGCCTCCTCTTTCTACGGCACCGCTGTGACAACACGGCTTCCGAAACGGGTCCGCACGCGGGCGCGTCGCGTGGGCGGAGCGACCACGCTAAGGCCCGCGTCGGCTCAGCACCAACATGGTTATCCACAGGCCATGTGGACAACTGCTCCAGGCTTGTGGAGAACTGCCCCCAGCCTGTGCACTGCCCGGGGGACAACGTGTGGACAAACCGAAGATCCGCCCAGCGTCAACCCGCTGACCTGCGGGTACTCCGTCCACCGCCTGTGCACGGGAAAAACTTCCGGCTGGTGGCCGTGGAGCTGACGGAAGGTGTGCGCAAGGCTGCAGCATGCGCCCGTGAGTAAGCACCCGCTCCGCCTAGGCCTATTACCTGTGGATGACTTACCGTAGGACCATGCGCCGAGATCATGACCGCGAGATCCTCTCGCTCGCCATTCCCGCCTTCGGCGCACTGATCGCCGAGCCGCTGTTCCTGATGGCCGATTCGGCGATCGTGGGCCATCTGGGTACGGCCCAGCTGGCCGGCCTCGGCGTGGCCGCCGCGCTGCTGACCACCCTGGTCAACGTCTTCGTCTTCCTGGCCTACGCCACCACCGCCGCCGTGGCCCGCCGCATCGGCTCCGGAGACCGCCGGGCGGCCATCCAGCAGGGCATCGACGGAGTCTGGCTGGCGCTGCTGATCGCAGTGGTGGTGGTCGCCGCCGCGGTACCGCTCGCCGGTGAGCTCGCCCGTCTCTTCGGCGCCTCGACCAGCGCGGCCCCCTTCTCCGTGACCTATCTGCGGATCAGCGCGGTCGGCATCCCGGCCATGCTGGTCGTCCTCGCCGCGACCGGGGTGCTGCGGGGGCTCCAGGACACCCGTACGCCCCTTGTCGTCGCGGTCGCCGGTTTCACGTGGAACATCCTGCTCAACCTGGTGCTGGTCTACGGTGCCGGGCTGGGCATCGCCGGCTCGGCACTGGGCACGGTGATCTCCCAGTGGGGCATGGCGGCCGCCTATCTCGCGGTCGTCGTACGCGGAGCCCGGAGCACCGGTGCCAGCGTGAAACCGGACGTGGCCGGGATCCGGGCGAGTGCCACCGCGGGCGCTCCGCTCCTGGTGCGTACGCTCTCGCTGCGCGCGGTACTGCTCATCGCCACCGCCGTCGCCGCCCGGATGGGCGATGCGGACATGGCGGCCTATCAGATCGCGCTCACCCTCTGGAGTTTCCTGGCCTTCGCCCTGGACGCCATCGCCATCGCGGGCCAGGCGATCGTCGGCCGCTACCTGGGGGCGGGCGACGTCTCGGGCACCCGGGCCGCGACCCGGCGGATGGTGGAGTGGGGCGTCGGTACCGGCGTGGTCCTCGGCCTGCTGCTCGTGGTCGCCCGCCCGCTGCTGGAGCCCCTGTTCACCGCGGACCTGACGGTCCATCACCTGCTCGACCGGGCACTGCTGGTGGCCGGGCTGATGCAGCCGATCTGCGGCGTGGTCTTCGTGCTGGACGGGGTGCTGATGGGCGCGGGGGACGGCCCCTATCTGGCCTGGGCCATGCTCGGGACCCTGGCCGGCTACGCGCCGGTGGCGCTGACCTTCGGCAGCAGCGGCCTGGTGGCGCTGTGGCTGTCGATCGGGTTCTGCATGGTGCTGCGGATGCTGTTCCTGCTGCACCGGGCGCGCGGCTCGGCCTGGCTGGTCACCGGCGCGGTCCGCGCCTGAGCCCGCCGAGGTCTGAGCCACCGACGCTTGAACCCGCCGAGCGCCGAGCGCCCAGCGCCGCACCTGGGTGCCGGGCTGCCCTGGCATGGCGAAGGCCCGGTCCCCCTTGGTACGGAAGGGGGACCGGGCCTTCGGACGCGGTGCGTCTGCGTCAGGCGGCGACCACGTTGACGTTGACCTTGGCGGCCACGTCGGCGTGCAGCTTGACGGTCACCTGGTGCGTGCCGGTGGTCTTGATCGGCGAGCCGATCTCGACGCGGCGCTTGTCGACGGCCGGGCCGTCGACGGCCTTGATGGCGTCGACGACATCGCCCGGGGTCACCGAGCCGAACAGGCGACCGGCGTCACCCGCACGGACGGACAGCTTGACGTTCAGAGCCTCGAGCTTGGCCTTGACCTCGTTGGCCGCCTCGAGAGTCTGGATCTCGTGGATCTTGCGGGCGCGACGGATCGCGTCCACGTCCTTCTGGCCACCCTTGGTCCAGCGGATGGCGAAGCCACGCGGGACCAGGTAGTTGCGGGCGTACCCGTCCTTGACCTCGACAATGTCGCCGGCGGCGCCGAGGCCGGAGACCTCGTTGGTGAGGATGATCTTCATGGTTCGGTCACCCTCCTATTCAGCGAGCGGTCGAGGTGTAGGGCAGCAGGGCGACCTCGCGGCTGTTCTTCACAGCGGTAGCGACGTCACGCTGGTGCTGGGTGCAGTTGCCGGTGACCCGGCGGGCACGGATCTTCCCACGGTCGGAGATGAACTTGCGGAGCAGGTTCGTGTCCTTGTAGTCGACGTAGGTGATCTTGTCCTTGCAGAAGACGCAAACCTTCTTCTTCGGCTTGCGCACGGGCGGCTTCGCCATCGTGTACTCCAGTTTTGTTGATCAAGTCTGAGTGGGAGGGACCGGTTCCGATCCCACCCGGGCGCACTGTCCGCCTAGAACGGGGGCTCGTCCGAGTAGCCGCCGCCGGCCGGGGCACCCCAGCCGCCGCCCTGCTGGCCTCCGCCAGCGGGGGCGCTGGACGCCCACGGGTCGTCAGCCGGGCCGGACTGGCCGGAGCCACCGCCCCAACCGCCGCCCTGCTGGCCGCCACCGCCGTAGCCGCCGCCGAACCCGCCGCCACCACCCTGGCCACCGGAGCGCTGGGCGCGCGTGACCTTCGCGGTGGCCGAGCGCAGGCTCGGGCCGACCTCGTCGACCTCGACCTCGAAGACGGTCCGCTTCTCGCCTTCCTTGGTCTCGTAAGACCGCTGCCGCAGACGGCCCTGCACGATCACGCGCATGCCTCGCTGCAGCGACTCGGCGACGTTCTCCGCCGGCTGGCGCCAGACGTTGCACGTGAGGAAGAGGCTCTCGCCGTCCTTCCACTCGTTGGTCTGGCGGTCGAACGTGCGGGGAGTGGACGCGATGCGGAACTTCGCGACAGCCGCACCCGAGGGCGTGAAACGCAGCTCGGGGTCGTCGACAAGGTTGCCGACGAGGGTGATGACGGTCTCGCCTGCCATGATCGACCTCTCGGTGGAGTCGTTCCGAACAAACAGTGCTTCAGCGCCCGTTCAGCGATGGCCCCGCAGGGAGCCATCAGGCGCTTGGGTGTTGCCTCAGTGCGTGTCCGGGCGCAGGACCTTGGTGCGGAGCACCTGCTCGCTCAGGTTGAGCTGGCGGTCCAGCTCCTTGACGACAGCAGGCTCAGCCTTGATGTCGAGCACGGAGTAGATGCCCTCGGACTGCTTCTTGATCTCGTACGCGAGACGACGGCGACCCCAGGTGTCGACCTTCTCGACGTTGCCGCCACCCTGGCGGACCACGTTCAGGAAGCTCTCGATCAGGGGGGAGACAGCGCGCTCCTCAACCGAAGGGTCGAGGATCACCATGACCTCGTAGTGACGCATTGCGGAACCCACCTCCTCTGGACTCAGCGGCCACGGTCTTTCCGTGGCAGGAGGGTTTGTCATAAGACGCGTCGGCAACGGTAGCGGGTAGGGCCCGCACCGGTGCAGACGGTCAAGCCTACAGGCACCCGAACGGGGGCTTGAAATCGACCGCACAATCGCCTCAATCTGGACGCATCGGGTGAGAGGGCGCACTACTGTGCGCGACCGATCGACCTCACTGAGGAGGCGGTTCCCATGGCTCACATGTCCGGAAACCCGCAGGTCCAGGCCCACTCCCACGCTGCCCCCCGGCGCAACGTGGTCTCCGCGCTGATCAACACGGACGGCCACGCCCATCCGCTCCAGAACACGCTGACCGGCATCGCCTTCATCCTCGGCGCCATCTCGATCGCCACCTGCGCGTTCCGCGGGCTGCACATGGTGGCCTCGTGGAGCGGCCTGGCCGGCGTGCTGACGGCGGCCTACGCCCAGTACATCTCCGCGACCACGGCGGAACGGTTCATCATCGTGATCGCGGGCGGAGCCTCCGCGGTCGGCCTCGGCATCGGCCTGGCGCACGGCGGCCTCATCTGAGCCCCGTCACCTCCCTTTACTCCTCCCGGTTCGTCCACACGGGCCCGGTTGTCCACACGCGGCAGCCGGGCCTAGGGCGTGGGCGCCGCAGGGCAGTAGGCTCAGCGCTTGACGCGAACCACGCCCGAGGAGCACCCCCTTATGAGCCTGCGCCTGAGGACCATCAGCCGGGAGGAGCACCTGGCTTTCATCAGCAGCCTGCCCTCCGCCAGCCACATGCAGGTCCCGTCCTGGGGTGACGTCAAGGCCGAGTGGAAGTCGGAGTCCATCGGCTGGTTCGACGGCCAGGACCGGATCGTCGGCGCCGGCCTGGTGCTCTACCGGCAACTGCCCAAGGTGAAGCGCTACTTGGCGTATCTGCCCGAGGGTCCGGTGATCGACTGGTTCGACCCCAACCTCGAGCGCTGGCTGCGGCCGATGCTGGACCACCTGAAGGGGCAGGGCGCCTTCACGGTGAAGATGGGCCCGCCGGTGATCATCCGCCGCTGGCAGGCCGAGACGATCAAGAACGCCATCGCCGCCAAGGAGGCCAAGCGGCTGCGTGACATCGAGGCCGACTGGTACGAGCCGCGCGCGATCGACACGGCGGACCGGCTGCGCCGGATGGGCTGGCAGCAGGGCGAGGACGGCGGCGCCGGCTTCGGCGACGTGCAGCCGCGCTACGTCTTCCAGGTGCCGCTGGCCAACCGCTCGCTGGACGACGTGCTCAAGGGCTTCAACCAGCTGTGGCGCCGCAACATCAAGAAGGCCGAGAAGGCCGGCGTCCAGATCGTCCAGGGCGGCTACGACGAGTTGCCGGTCTTCCACCAGCTCTACCTGGAGACCGCCGAGCGCGACCAGTTCATCCCGCGCCCGCTCTCCTACTTCCAGCGCCAGTGGAAGGCGCTGACCGCCGAGGACCCGAACCGGATGCGCCTCTACCTGGCCTACCACGAGGGCGACGCGCTGGCGGGCACGACCATGATCACCGTGGGGCAGCACGTCTGGTACTCCTACGGCGCCTCCACGGTGCACAAGCGCGAGGTGCAGCCGAACAACGCCATCCAGTGGCGGATGCTGCGCGACGCCTACGCCGCCGGAGCCACCGTCTACGACCTGCGCGGCATCAGCGACACCCTGGACGAGTCGGACCACCTGTTCGGCCTGATCCGGTTCAAGGTCGGCACCGGCGGCCAGGCCGCCGAGTACCTGGGCGAGTGGGACTTCCCGCTCAACAAGCTGCTGCACAAGGCGCTCGACATCTACATGCAGCGCCGCTGACGCTCCGCCACATCCCTCCAGCCCCAAAGCAGTTCGCAGGAAGAAGGACCTCCCCGCATGGCGCTCACCCTGTATGTGGACACCCCCCGCTGGCGTGACCACCAGCGCAAGGTGCTGGGCAGCTTCCCCGGCCTGGTACCGGTCGCCAAGGGCAACGGCTACGGCTTCCGCAACCTGCGGCTGGCCGAGGAGGCCACTCGCCTGGGCTCGGACATCCTCGCGGTCGGCACCGCCTACGAGGCCGCCGAGCTGAAGGACCACTTCGGCCGCGACCTGCTGGTGCTCACCCCCTACCGGATCGGCGAGGACCCGGTGCCGCTGCCGCACCGGGTGATCCGCACCGTCGGCACGGTGGAGGGCGTGCGCGGGCTGGTCGGCGGGCGGGTCGTCATTGAGTGCATGACGAGCATGCGCCGCCACGGCGTCCACCCGGAGGACCTGGTCAAGCTGCGTGCCGCGGTCGAGGACGTGCGGGTCGAGGGCTTCGCTGTGCACCTGCCGATGGACCGGCCGGACGGGATCGATCCGCTGGCCGAGACCGCTCGCTGGGTGGACCAACTGCGTTCCGCCGGGCTGCCGCTACGCACCATGTTCGTCAGCCACCTCAAGGCGGCCGAGGTGGAGCAGCTGCAGTCGTGGTACCCGGAGGTGCGCTTCCGCGCCCGCATCGGCACCCAGCTCTGGCTGGGCGACCACGAGGCGATCGACTGCCGGGGCACGGTCATGGAGGTCCACCGGCTGGTCAAGGGCGAGCGCTTCGGCTACCGGCAGAACCGCGTCGCCGGGGACGGCCACCTGCTGATCGTGGCCGGCGGCACGGCCCACGGCGTCGGCCTGGAGGCCCCGAAGAACCTCAGCGGGCTCACCCCGAAGGCCAAGAACCTGGCCCGCGCGGGCCTGGCCACCATCGGGCGCAACGCCTCGCCGTTCAGCTGGAACGGCGCCAAGCTGGCCTTCGCCGAGCCCCCGCACATGCAGGTCTCCATGCTGTGGGTGCCGGGCGAGGTGACGCCGCCCGCAGTGGGCGACGAGCTCAAGGCGACGCTACGCCACACCACCACCCTGTTCGACCGCATCGTGGACGTGCCCGGGGCGCCCCAGCAGTTCTGACGCGCCGTCAATCGCCTTGTCGAAGCCGTACCGTGCGGGGGCGGCGGCGTGGCCCCGGTGCCCCAGCACCCGGACGTCAGCCGCACCGTCGAGCGGGCCGCCGGAGGGATCGTCGGAACCGTCGAGGCGGACCGGGTCGTTCTCCGGGGCCAGCGCGTCGCGCACGATCATGGCCACCAGGTAGAGCGTGCCCAGGATGTGCACGGCGATGGCGGCGTGGTACCAGTCGTTGGGCAGGCCCTTCTGGCTGGAGCCCGAGTTGTAGGCGAGGTTGTACCAGATCGCCAGGAAGTACAGGACCTCGGTGGCCTGCCAGACGAGGAAGTCGCGCCAGCGCGGTCGAGCGAGAGCCGCCAGCGGGGTCAGCCAGAGCACGTACTGCGGCGAGTAGACCTTGTTGGTCAGTACGAAGGCCGCGATGACGAGGAAGGCGAGCTGGGCGAACCGCGGCCGACGCGGTGCCGCCAGGGCCAGCCAGGCGATGCCCAGGCAGCAGACCCCCAGCAGCAGCGTGATCAGCGTGTTCACCGTGTCGGTGTCCAGATTGATCAGGCCGTTCTGACTGAGGATCAGCCAGAAGGAGCCGTAGTCGATGCCGCGGGTCTGGCTGAAGCGGTAGAAGGTGGCCCAGCCGTCGAAGTTAGCGATCATGAAAGGCAGGTCCACGGCCAGCCAGGCGAGCGCCGCAGCGCCGAAGGCCTGCGCGAAGTCCCGCATCCGGCCCGCCCGCAGGCAGAGCACCAGCAGTGGCCCGAACAGGAAGACCGGGTACAGCTTGGCCGCGGTGGCCAGCCCCAGCAGCACCCCGGCCCAGGCCACGGAGCGGCGCGCCCACAGCGCCATGCCGACCGCGGTCAGCGCGACCGCGAGCAGGTCCCAGTTGATGGTGGAATCCAGCGCCAGCACGGGAGCCAGCGCGAACAGCAGCGCGTCCCAGGGACGGCGGCGATGGGTGCGGGACAGGGCGATCACCGTGATCACCGCGCAGACCAGCAGCATGCCGGCGTTGACCAGCCAGAAGATCTGCTCCCGGTGCACGTCCCCGCCGGTGGTCGGGGTGAACTTGCCGGCGATCCACATGAACAGGCCGGTGAGCACCGGGTACTCGAGGTACTTCATGTCCGCGGAGGCGCCGGGGATCTGGTGCAGGTAGGGGAAGTCGCCGTTGGCGATGCCGCGCAAGGTGAACAGGTGCGGGATGTCGCTGTAGCAGGCGTGGTCGTACTGGGCGGTGGCGCCGTAGAACCAGCCGCTGTTGTAGCAGGGCACCTTCTGCACCATGCCCAGGGCGAAGACCGCGATGGTGCACACGGCGAGCACCCGGGCCGCCGTCCACCAGCCGACGCCCAGCAGCGCCCGGCGTCCGGGCGGACCGCCGAACACCTCGCTCGCGGCCGCCGCGACCGGGTCCTCGTCCGCCGGGACGACAACGGTGTCCCCTGGCGGCGGGGTGGGCAGGGCGGGGCGCTCGGAGAGCTCGTCAGTGCGGTCGCTCGACGTCATGGCCGACATCCTGCCGTACGTTCCTTTGCCGCGGCACTGCCTCCACGCGCTCCACCCGCTCCACCCGCCCCGCGGACTCCAGGCGTTCCACGGACTCCAGGCGTTCCACGCGGAACGGCGCGGCCCCCGCCGAAGCGGGGCCGCGCCGTTCAGCCGACCCGGCGTCGGTCCGCCGAGCCGTCAGTTCCCGGTCGCCGGGGAGTTCGACGTACTGGGAGAGGAGGACGGTGAGCCGCTGGACCCGCCCCCGGTGCCGCCTCCGTTGCCGTGGCCGCCGTTACCGCCGCCGTTGCCGCAGAAGAGGATGCAGGTCGATGCGGTGGGCGACGGGCTGGTGCCGGTGCCGCCGTTCCCGTTGCCGTTACCGCCGTTCCCGTTGCCGTTCCCCTGGGTCAGGCTGGGCGTCGGGCTGGGGTTGACCGACTGCGTCGCGCTCGCCGACGCACTGGCCGAGGGACTCGCCGAGGCGCTGGCCCGCACGCCGGCCTCGTTCTGCACCACGCCGTAGTGCGGGTCCGCAGGCAGGTCCACCGGGGTCTCGCCGGAAAGGACGGACTTCATGTAGGTGGTCCAGATCTCGGTCGGGTAGTCGGCACCGTAGATCTTGGTTTTGCCGGTCAGGCCGACGAGGGGCCAGAAGGAGTGGTCCTTAGGGCTCTGGTCCCACAGTCCGATCGCCGTCGACAGGGTCTTGGTGTATCCCACGAACCAGGCGGAACGCTTGGAGTCGGTGGTACCGGTCTTGCCGGCCGCGTCCCAGCCGAGCGCGCGGGCCTTCTCACCGGTTCCGCCGTTGATGACGGCCTTGAGCGCGGTGGTCACCGAGTCGGCGACGTCCGGGCTGAAGACGCGCTTGGGAGTGCTCTTCAGCGAGACGGTCTTCCCGTTGACGGTGTAGTGGTCGACCTCGTAGGGATCGGCCTCCATACCGGAGGAGGCGAAGGTCGCGTAGGCCGCGGCGAGACGGATCGGTCCCGGCGTGGAGGTGCCCAGGGCGAAGGACGGGCCGAGGCCACCCCACTGGGTGCTGGGGCTGAGACCGGCCTGGATCGCCGCCTGCTTGACTTTGTCCATCCCGACGTCCATGCCCAGCTGGACGTAGACGGTGTTGACGGACTGGGCCATCGCCTTCTTGAGGTTGATCGGGCCGAGGTTCTCACCCGAGTCGTTGACCTGGGTCCAGGGGCCGTTCTTGTCCGTCCACAGGGTCCCGTCAGGCTTACGAATCTTCAGCTTGTTGTTGCCGTTGTAGAGCGTGTCCAGGGACAGACCCGTCCCCGGCGACGCCGTTCCCTGGTTGTTCGACTGGACGCCGTACTCGAGGGCAGCGGCGAGCACGAAGGCCTTGAAGGTCGAACCGACCAGGACGCCGGGGTTGTCCGCGTCGTCGAACTGCTGCTTCAGGTAGTCGGGTCCGCCGTAGATGGCCGTCACCGCACCGTCACCGGGCTTGACGGAAGCGCCGCCCGCATGGAGCCACGCGTCCACCGGATAGCTCTTGCCGTACTGGGGCGTGCCCCTGTCGTCCACGGTGTTGACCACCGTGCGCTTGGGGTCGAGCTTGCCCTTGAAGGTGCCGTCGACGGCGGCCTTCATGTCGTCCATGGCCTTCTTGTCGAAGGTCGTCCAGATCGTGTAGCCGCCCTTGTCCAAGTCGGCGCGGGAGACGCCGCTGCGCAGCAGGTTGTTGGTCGCCAGATCGACCAGGTAGCCGACGTATCCCGACTTGCTGCTGTCCTTGGCGAAACCCTTGGGCATCGGGAACTTGTTGGCGGTGAGCGCCTGCTGGGCCTGTGCGGCGCTCTGCATCTTGTCGACGACCTGCCGGTTGAGGACGTACTGCCAGCGCGCGATGGCCCGTGCCTTGTTGTTCGCGGCATTGGTACCGGTCTCGTCGGAACCGTACGGGTCGTACAGGCTCGGACCGTTGACCAGTGCGGCCAGGAAGGCACCCTGACTGACGTTCAGGCTCTTGGCGTCGATGCCGTAGTACGTCTTGGCGGCGGCCTGGATGCCGTAGGCCCCTCGGCCGAAGTAGACGCCGTTGAGGTAGGCCTCAAGGATCTGCTGCTTCGACATCGTCTGGTTGATCTTGATCGACAGCAGGATCTCGTTGAACTTGCGGGTGAACGTCTGGTTGCTGTCCAGGTAGGCGTTCTTGATGTACTGCTGGGTGATCGTCGAGCCCGACTGGGTGTCACCGCCCTGGGCCATCTTGTACAGGGCACGCAGGATGCCCTGGGGGTCGATGCCCTTGTCGGTCCAGAAGGTCTCGTTCTCCGCGGCGATGAAGTCGTTCTGCACCGCCAGCGGGATCTTGTCCAGCGGCACGTTCTCCCGGTAGTAGGTTCCCCGGCGCGCCAGAAGGGTGCCGTCCTTCCACAGGTACGTGTTGCTCTGCATCTTCAGAGCGGCGTTCTCCGTGGGCAGTTGGACGTGCGCATAGGCGTAGCCGACCAGGCCGAAGAGGGCCGCCACGGCGACGAGGATGCCGCTGGACACCTGCTTCCAGGAGGGAATCCAGCGCTTGAAGCCGGTCTTGCCCCAGCGCGGGTAGTCGATGAACCGCTTGGGCTTGGGGCCGGCCGGTGCGGCGGCACCAGCGCCCTTGCCCCGACTGCCGCGGCCCTTGCCCTGAGCAGCGCGCCGCATTTCGGCACGGGTCATGCGCGGTTGCTGCGCAGTTCCGCCGGCAGTGCCGGGGCGAGGGGCCCCCGCGCCCTGCGGGGCGCCGGGCCCCTGCGGGGCACCGTGGGCGCGCGCGCTACGCCGGGGCGGCAGGCCCTCCTGGCGGCTCGCGTTCTGCGGCGGCTTTCGCCGGTGTTCGCTCATGCTTCCAGCTGCTCCTCGGACAGGCTTCGCGGCCTGAAGGTGACGGTGCTGTTCCCCCAAGGCGCCGGCCGGTCTGGCCAGATTGCACCGGGGACGACGACGCCCCAGGCGTCACATCGGTTCCCGGCTTTTTGCATAGCGCACAGAGTACGCAGCGACGTAAGGCAGCTAAGCGGGCGTCAACTCCCATTTGGGACATAACCGCTGTGAATCCTTAGGAAAGCTCCACCACGACCGGCCCAGGGAGTCGCCCTTGCGTCATTCACGCGCGCGTCCTATCGTCCCGATGTATCGAGTCGATACATCGCAGTGGCATACTGCTCTCGACCGAGAGACCGATCGGCCCCCGGTTCGGGCAGCCGCGCGGTGACGTGGGAAGCGAACGGCGCAGCAGGAAGGGAGGCGGCAGACGACCATGAGCAGACGCTCCGGAATCCTCGAGTTCGCTGTCCTCGGCCTGCTGCACGACGCCCCGATGCACGGCTACGAGCTGCGCAAGCGCCTCAACGTGCTGTTGGGCTCATTCCGCGCCTTCTCCTACGGCACCCTCTACCCCTGCCTGAAGGGGTTGGTGGCGCAGGGGTACCTGGTGGAGGACAACCCCGACACGCAGTACATCCCGCCCACCGCGCTCAACGGCAAGCGATCCAAGATCGTGTACCGGCTGACCCCCGAGGGCAAGCAGCGCTTCGAGGAACTGCTCTCCGACTCCGGGCCCGACGCCTGGGAGGACGAGCACTTCGGCGTGCACTTCGCCTTCTTCGGGCAGACCGACCGCGCGGTGCGGATGCGCGTGCTGGAAGGCCGGCGCAACCGCCTCGAGGAGCGCATGGAGCGGATGCGCGCCTCCCTGGCCCGCACCCGCGAGCGCCTCGACGCCTACACCCTCGAACTCCAGCGGCATGGTCTGGAGTCGGTGGAGCGCGAGGTTCGCTGGCTCAACGAGCTGATCGAGACCGAGCGCTCCAACCGGAGCGGGCGGCAGGCAGGCAGCTCACCCCCCGGCGCCGAGGACGGCGCCCCACAGATTTCGGACGGCCAAGGCCCCACCGGGACATCTCCCAGCGGGCCTCCCGACCGCCCGGAGCGCCGCTGACAGTCGGCGGCGCCGAATCCGAGCCTGACCCCCGTCACAGAGTCGTGTCGAGGGACGGGCCGTATGCGGGCGGCAGCGGGACTGCCGGCACACGCATTGACGTACCGCAACGAAGAATTCAGGGATGCCGCGCCACGGCGCGGCATCCTCGGAACACACACTAGGGAGCAACCGGAATGGGTTCGGTTCGCGTAGCCATCGTGGGCGTGGGCAACTGCGCCGCGTCGCTGGTGCAGGGTGTCGAGTACTACAAGGACGCCGACCCGAACAGCCGCGTGCCCGGTCTGATGCACGTGCAGTTCGGTGACTACCACGTCCGCGACGTGGAGTTCGTCGCCGCCTTCGACGTGGACGCCAAGAAGGTCGGCCTGGACCTGGCCGATGCCATCGGCGCCTCGGAGAACAACACCATCAAGATCTGCGACGTCCCCTCCACCGGCGTCCAGGTCCAGCGCGGCCACACCCTGGACGGTCTCGGCAAGTACTACCGCGAGACCATCGAGGAGTCGACCGAGGAGCCGGTCGACGTCGTGCAGGTCCTGAAGGACCGTCAGGTCGATGTCCTGGTCTGCTACCTCCCCGTGGGTTCCGAGGACGCCGCCAAGTTCTACGCCCAGTGCGCCATCGACGCCAAGGTGGCCTTCGTGAACGCCCTCCCGGTGTTCATCGCCGGCACCAAGGAGTGGGCCGACAAGTTCACCGAGGCCGGTGTGCCGATCGTCGGTGACGACATCAAGTCGCAGGTCGGCGCGACCATCACGCACCGCGTGATGGCCAAGCTCTTCGAGGACCGCGGTGTCATCCTCGAGCGCACCATGCAGCTGAACGTCGGCGGCAACATGGACTTCAAGAACATGCTCGAGCGCGACCGCCTCGAGTCCAAGAAGATCTCGAAGACCCAGGCCGTCACCTCGCAGATCAAGGACCGCGACCTCGGCGCGAAGAACGTCCACATCGGCCCGTCCGACTACGTGGCCTGGCTGGACGACCGCAAGTGGGCCTACGTCCGCCTCGAGGGTCGCGCCTTCGGTGACGTTCCGCTGAACCTGGAGTACAAGCTCGAGGTCTGGGACTCCCCGAACTCCGCCGGTGTCATCATCGACGCCCTGCGCGCGGCGAAGATCGCCAAGGACCGCGGCATCGGCGGCCCGGTGCTCTCCGCCTCCAGCTACTTCATGAAGTCCCCGCCGGTCCAGTACTTCGACGACGAGGCCCGCGAGAACGTCGAGAAGTTCATCCGCGGCGAGGTCGAGCGCTGAGCCACGCTCCGCGCTGAACGCTGCACCTCCGAGGGGGTGCGGGGCAGGTCGCCCCGCACCCCCTCGGCCTGCGTGTCAACCGTTTCACGTGAAACATGCCACGCTTAGCACCGTGGTGATCACAACGCTCCTGCGGCTCCGAGGCTTTCGCCTCCTGCTGGGCACCCGACTGCTCTCCCAGGCCGCCGACGGAGCGTTCCAGGCCGCCCTGGCCAGCTATGTCGTCTTCTCCCCCGAGCGGCAGGCCACCCCGGGCGCCATCGCCTCCGCCTTCGCGGTCATGCTGCTGCCGTTCACCCTCTTCGGGCCTATCGCCGGAGCCGTCCTCGACCGTTGGCGGCGACGCCACGTGCTGGTGCAGGGGAACGGGCTGAGGCTGCTGCTCTGCCTGGGCACCGCGGCTCTCGTCCTGGCCCGGGTGCCCACCGCGGTCTTCTTCGCCGCTGCTCTGGTGGTCACCGGGATCAACCGCTTCGTCCTCGCCGGACTCTCCGCCGGGACGCCGCATGTCGTCCCGGCCGGCTCACTGGTCACCGCCAACGCCCTGGCACCGACGGCCGGAACCGTGGCCACCACCGTCGGGGCAGGTCTCGCGGTGGTCGTGCGGCTCGCCCTGACCCCCGGGCCCCAGGCCAACGCCGGACTTCTCGCGCTCGCCGCGCTGGGCTATGCGGCCTCCGCCGCGACGGCGCAACGCCTCGGCCCTGACGCACTCGGCCCCGAACACCCCCAACACCTGGCGCTACGGCGGACGTTCGCGGATTCCACGGCGGACCTGCGCTCCGGCCTCAGCTACCTGCGCCGCGAGGCCCGGCCAGCCCGCGACGCCCTCGCGGCGGTCACCATCTGCCGCTTCTGCTATGGGCTGCTGCTGGTCACCCTGCTCATGCTCTGCCGCAACAGCTTCGCCGCCCCCGATGACCAGGGCACCGCGCTGCGCTATCTCGGCCTGGCTCTCGGTGTCTCCGCCGCCGGATTCTTCGCCGCTGCGCTGATCACGCCCTGGGCCACCCGGCGCCTGGGCGTCGCCGGCTGGCTCAGCTGCTGCGCCGCCCTCGGGGCCGTGCTGACACCGGTCCTCGGCCTGCTGTTCGCACCCCTGCCGACCGTCATCGCGGCCTTCGTGCTGGGTCTGGTCTCCCAAGGGGTCAAGATCAGCGTCGACACCACTGTCCAGGCCACCGTCGCCGACGGGTACCGCGGCCGTGTCTTCGTCCTCTACGACATCCTGTTCAACGTGTCGCTGGTCACGGCCGCGGCGGCGTGCGCGCTGGTGCTGCCCGTGTCAGGCCGCTCAGCACCGCTGGTGCTGACCAGCTCAGCGCTGTACGCGGCAACGGCGGTCGGCTACTTCTGCCGCTCCGCCCACCACTCCTTGAGCATCCGCTCCGCCTCCTCCTGAGACTGCGGCCCGAGCTCCAGGCGCTGTTCCAGCAAGTACCGGTAGGCCTCGCCGACCTCCCGCCCGGGCTTGATACCCAGGACGGCCATGATCTGATCGCCGTTCAGGTCCGGGCGGATGGCGTCCAGTTCCTCCTGCTCCTGGAGTTGCGCGATGCGCTGCTCCAGGCCGTCGTAGGAGCGGGACAGCGCCGCGGCCTTCTTGCGGTTGCGGGTGGTGCAGTCCGACCGCGTCAGCTTGTGGAGCCGGTCCAGCAGCGGGCCCGCGTCGCGCACATAGCGGCGCACCGCGGAATCGGTCCACTCGCCGGTGCCGTAGCCGTGGAAGCGCAGGTGCAGCTCGACCAGCTTGGAGACGTCATCGGTGAGCTCGTTGGAGTACTTGAGCGCCCGCATCCGCTTGCGCGTCAGCTTGGCGCCGACGATCTCGTGGTGATGGAACGAGACGCCACCGCCCGGCTCGAACCGACGGGTCCGCGGCTTGCCGATGTCATGCAGCAGCGCCGCCAGACGAAGCGTCAGATCGGGCCCCTCGGTCTCCAGATCGATGGCCTGCTCCAGCACCGTCAGCGTGTGCTCGTAGACGTCCTTGTGCCGGTGGTGCTCGTCACGCTCCAGCCGCAGCGCGGGGAGCTCCGGCAGGACGTGCTCGGCCAGGCCGGTGTCGACCAGCAGGGTCAGGCCCCTGCGGGGGTGGGGCGACAGGATCAGCTTGTTGAGCTCGGCCTGGACGCGCTCGGCGGAGACGATCTCGATCCGGCCGGCCATCTCCGCCATGGCGGTCACGACCTCGGGGGCCACCTCGAAGCCGAGCTGAGCCGAGAAGCGGGCAGCGCGCATCATCCGCAGCGGGTCGTCGTCGAAGGACTGCTCCGGCGTTCCGGGCGTGCGCAGCACCCTGGCGGCGAGATCCTGCAGGCCGTGGTGGGGATCGATGAACTCGACGGCGGGCAGAGCCACAGCCATCGCGTTCACCGTGAAGTCCCGGCGGACCAGGTCCTCCTCGATGCTGTCCCCGTAGGACACCTCAGGCTTGCGCGAGGTGCGGTCGTAGGCCTCGGAGCGGTAGGTGGTGATCTCGATCTGCAGCTCGCCCTTGCGCGCGCCGATGGTCCCGAACGCGATGCCCACGTCCCAGACGGCGTCCGCCCAGCCCTTCACCAGCTTGAGGATCTGCTCCGGACGGGCATCGGTGGTGAAGTCGAGATCACTGCCGAGACGGCCCAGAAGGACGTCCCGCACCGAGCCGCCGACCAGCGCGAGCTTGAATCCGCCCTGCTGGAAGCGGTGTCCGAGCTCCTCCGCCACAGGGTAGGCACGCAGGATCTCGCGGACGGCGGCGGTGTCGCCGACCCGCGGGACGCGGTCGGGGGCCTGCTCGGCAGCGGCGCTGGAAGGAATGTCGTTCGGCACGACAGACAAGGGTACGGGCCGCAGAGCCTCGCAAGCCCCCATCCGGGGCTCCCAGCGGCACGGGACGGGTCCCGGCGTCGTTACCATGCCAGAACGCAAAGATGGTGAATCACGGGGCACAGCGAGGAACAGCGAGGGCGCGTGAGCGAGGCGGCACAGCACGGTCGGCGTCGTTGGCGCGCCGCGGGGACGGTTCTGCTGGCCGCGGGCATCACCGTCCTGGGCGGGCCGGTGCTGATCCCCGCCGCCGACGCGGCCGCCCCCGCGGCAAGCAGCAGCAAGCAGCAGGTCACCGTGACCATCAACACGGTCAGCCCCACGGCACCCAAGTCGAACGGCACCGTCACGCTCTCCGGAGCGGTCACCAACACCGGCGCCGGTGCGGTGCACGATCTGCACCTGGGGCTGCGCACCACCGGAAACCCGATGCAGACCCGAGCCGAGATCGCCGACACGGCGGACCGCGGGGCCCGCAGCTCTGTGGACGGGCTGGAGCTCAAGTCGCCCCGCCAGGACGTGGGTTCACTGGCCGCGGGGGCGAGCGCACCGTTCACTCTCAAGGTGTCCGTCAAGGATCTGCATCTCAGCTCCGACGAGGGCGTCTTCGCGCTCACGGTGGACGCGGAGGGCACCACCAACTCGGCCGCGTACCTCCACTCGCTCGGGGCCGCACGTACCTTCCTGCCCCTCTATCCGAGCAAGGGCACCGCCAAGCCGACCCAGATCGCCACCCTGTGGCCGATCGTGGCCGCCCCCAAGGTGCAGGCGCAGACCTACACCGACCAGGGCGGCGAACAGCCCGTTCTGACGGATGATCAACTGGCCACCGACCTGGGTCCCGAGGGCCGGCTCGGACAGCTCAGCGCCCTGGGCAACGCGTACACCAGCACCCTGCATCTGAGCTGGGTCATCGATCCCGACCTGGTGAACACCGTCGTGGGGATGACCGGCAAGTACCAGGTGCTCACCGGGGACGACAACGAGGGCGCGACGCCGGACTGCAAGTGCACCCAGAGCGGAAAGGGCAGTCAGACCGCGCAGAGCTGGTTCACCGGGCTGCAGAGCACCCTGCAGAAGCAGAAGGTCGTCGCACTTCCCTACGGTGACCCCGACCTCGCGTCGATCGCGCACAGCTCCGGCAGCACCAAGCCGCTCACCTCGCTGCTGAGCACCTCGCAGGAACTGGGGCTCGACCGCCTGCAGGTGACCGCGGATCACACCGTGGCCTGGCCCTACCAGGGCTACCTGGACGGCTCGATCCTCTCCCTGGCCAAGTCCATGGGGGACCGGACGGTCATCGTGAGCGGTGACAGCATGTCCGACGCCCAGAACCTGGACTACACGCCCAACGCCGCCCGATCGGTCGGCGGGATGACGGCCCTGGTCGGCGATGCCACGCTGGCGGACATCTTCGCCGGCCAGCTGAGCACCCCCGCGCAGAAGACGGCGGCCACCCAGCGCTTTCTCGCGGAAACGCTGCAGATCACCGAGGAGAAGCCCAACCGGCAGCGAACCATCCTGCTCGAGCCGCCGCGCAACCTCTCGGCGGCGACCGCGGAGACGTTGCTGAAGGCGCTCCAGCAGGCGGTCAGTGGCAAGTGGGCCAAGGCGGTGGACCTTTCCACGGCGATCAACGCCACTCCCGACCCGGGGGTCACCACCAAGGTCCCGCCCGCGTCCACCTATCCGAAGTCGGTGGCGAAAAGCGAACTCCCCTCGCTGCCGGACGTGCTGGCGGTGCAGCAGAACATCGCCGACCTGGCCAAGGTGCTGACCGAACCGGCCCGCCTCAAGGCGCCGTTCAACACCGCCATCCTGCGGTCGGTTTCCACCCAGTGGCGCACGCAGAGCGGTTCCGGTGACTACCTGGCATCGACGGTCGGCTACCTCAGCAGCGAACTGGACGCGGTGCACATCCTGCCCAAGCCGGGCAATACGGTGACCCTCCCCGGCGGCAACTCATCGGGCACCGTCGCCGTCAGCGTCACCAACAATTTGCAGCAGAAGGTGACCGGGCTGGAACTGCACCTGACCTCGCTCTCGCCGACGCGACTGCGCCTCGACAAGCCCGAGAACGCGGTGGTCACCGGGATCAGCATCGACGGCGGCGGCACCAAGAAGACCTTCCGCTTCCCGGTGAAGGCCAGCGCGAACGGGACCGTCACGATGGTCGCCCAGCTGTACACGGCGGACGGCAAGCCTTTCGGAAGCGGCCAGTCCTACTCCTTCACGGTCAAGGTCACGTCGGTGTCCACCGGTGTTGTTCTGCTGCTCGTCGGCGGCGCGTTCCTGGTCCTGCTGGCCGGCCTGCGGCTGTACTGGAAGCGCAAGAAGAACAGCGCGCAGCAGAGCTTCGACAGCACCCCTGAGCAAGGGGAGGAGAACGGCCCTGCTGGCGGGTCGACAGGCGGCTCGGACAACGGGTCAGGCAACGGCTCGGGCAACGGCTCGGAAGAAGAAACCACCGTCTGAACCTGCCGTGCTCTGCGGATCCGCTCCTGGATCTGAGAGGGTAGGCACCTGTCAGTAGGCGAGAATCCGGAGAGAGTGCCATGAGCGGGCCGCGTGACGGCAGGACCAGCCCGGAGCCCGGCGGGGCCGGAGCCGACCCGTACCTGGAGCAGACCTACGCGCACGACCCCTACGCCCCCCAGGATCCCTACCAGCACGCGGAGTACCCGAGCAGCCAGGCCTGGCAGCAGCAATCGGTGCCGCAGGCCCAGGCTCCACAGCAGCCCGGTCAGCCTGGGGTGCCCTGGCCCGGGAGCCCTGCCGAGCAGTACGTCGGCGTAGATGAACTGATCAGCAGCGCGGGCCGCCCGCAGCAGCACCAGCCGGGCTATCCGCAGCAGCCCTACCCGCAGCAGCAGCCGTACCCGCCACAGCAGGGGCAGCCGCCGTATCCGTCGCAGCCGCATCCGCAGCAGGGGCAGCAGCCCTACCCGCAGCCGACGTACCCGACGCAGGGATACGCCCAGCCGCCTTACCCCGACTACCAGTCCCAGCAGCCGCCTGCCCAGCCCGCCCAGCCTGCCGGGCCCGGGCAGGCGCCCGGTGGCCAGGACTCCTACGACTTCCTCTTCCGGGACAGCGGTCCGGCCGTCTACGGGAGCGTGGGCGGCGACAGCGCGGCAGAGAGCACCGGGACCATCCCGCTGCTGCCGCAGGATCTTCCGCAGGGGGTCCACGGCGGTGGCCAGGCCGCGCAGCCTGCTGAGGAGGCGTCAGCAGGCAAGTCCGGCGGCAAAGTTGCGAGCATCCTCAGCTCCAGCGCAGTGATGGCGGCTGGAACCCTGGTTTCACGTGGAACAGGCTTCCTCCGCACCATGGTGATGGCCTGGGCGATCGGCCTCGGCGCCCTCGCCAACAGCTACAACATCGCCAACACCCTGCCCACCATGATCTACATCCTGGTCGGCGGCGGTGCTCTCAACGCGGTCTTCGTCCCCCAGCTCGTCCGCTCGATGAAGAACGACGAGGACGGTGGCGTCGCCTACGCCAACCGGCTGCTCACCCTGGTCATGGTCGGGCTTGGCGCAGTGGTCTTCGTGACCGTGCTGGGCGCACCGGTCTTTGTACGCCTCATCTCCAGCAAGGTGATGAGCGATCCCGTCTCCGCCGAGGTCACGGTCGACTTCGCCCGTTACTGCCTGCCCACCATCTTCTTCATGGGCATCCACGTGGTGATGGGCCAGATCCTCAATGCGCGAGGCCGCTTCGGCGCCATGATGTGGACCCCGGTCCTGAACAACGTGGTCGTCATCTTCACGTTCGGCATGTACATCTGGGCCTTCGGGACCTTTCACGGACCCGCGAAGCAGATCAGCATCACCCCCGAGGGCGTCCGGCTCATCGGCATCGGCACACTGCTGGGTCTCGCGGTTCAGGCGCTGGCCATGATGCCGTACCTGCGCGCGGCCGGCTTCCACTTCCGTCCCCGCTTCGACTGGCGTGGCCACGGACTTGGCCACGCGGCCAAGTTGGCCAAGTGGACCTTCCTCTTCGTCCTGGCCAACCAGGCCGGCTATCTCGCCGTCACCCAGCTGGCCACTGCCGCCGCACCGGGCGACGCGGGCATCGCCGCCTTCTCCAACGCCCTGCTCATCTGGCAGATGCCGCAGGCCATCATCACCGTCTCGGTCATGAGCGCCGTCCTGCCACGCATCTCCCGCGCTGCCGCGGATGGCGACCCCGGCGCGGTGCGGGACGACCTCTCCTACGGCCTGCGCACCTCGGCAGTGGCCATCGTTCCGGCGGCCTTCCTCTTCCTCTCCCTGGGGCCGGCCATCGGCCAGGTCCTCTACGGCCACACCGGCAAGGCGAGCGGATTCATGCTCTCCGCCTTCGCCTTGGGTCTCATCCCGTACTCCGCCCAGTACGTACTCCTCCGCGGCTTCTACGCGTACGAGGACACCAGGACGCCCTTCTACAACACAGTCTGGGTGGCCGCCTCCAACGCCCTGCTCTCGCTCGTCGCTTACCTCCTGCTGCCGGGCAACTGGGCGGTCACCGGCATGGCCTTCGCTTACGGCGCGTCCTACCTGATCGGCCTGATGGTGGCGGTTCCGCGGCTGCGCCGCCGGCTCGGCGGCTTGGACAGCGACCGGATCAGGCGTACCTACGCCAAGCTGATCGGTGCCAGCCTGATCCCGGCCGTGGTGGGCTTCGGCGTCTCGTATGCCATCACCCACTACGTCATCACGGGGTTCCTCGGGCAGCTCCTGGCTCTGGTCGTGGGAGCCGCAGTGCAGTTGGGCCTCTTCCTGGTGATCGCTCAGCGGATGCGTATCGAGGAGCTCAATTCGCTCATCGGCATGGTTCGCGCCAGAATCGGACGCTGAGACCGAATCCCCAGCGGCCTCGCGCAACCAACCGGGGCAAGCGTCGGTCGTACCTCGGTAGGGGAGTTGGCAGAATTGACCATGGCAGCAGGACATGGTCGATCGCATGGCTAGGGGAGGCAGGTCGCCGGTGGCGGAGCGCAGCAAGGCCGCCGTGGACGAATCCACGGAAGAGGCTCGGGCGGCGGAGGCCGAAGCGCCCTCGACGGAGGACCAAGGCCCCTCCTCGGACGAGGTGGAAGCGCTTGCGTCTGATGGTGCGTCGGAGACCGAAGAGACCGATGCCGACGCATCGGAAACGGACTCCCCGGAAACCGACTCCGCGGAAGTCGGGATTCCAGAGCCGGACGCCCCAGTATCTGGCGTGCTGGAAACTGACATCCCGGAAACTGACGTCCCCTCAGCTCCGGAGCGCCACAGCGGAGATCGCATCGCCGGTCGTTACCGCCTGGACGAGTGCATCACCCAGGCGGGAGACTTCACCAGCTGGCGGGCCGTCGACGAGAAGCTCCGCCGCTCCGTCGGGATCCACCTCATGGCCTCCGGACACGAGCGCGCCAAGCGGGTCCTGGCAGCTGCCCGCCAGGCCGCTCTCCTCGGAGACCCTCGTTTCGTCCAGGTCCTCGACGCCGTCGAGGACGGCGAGCTCCTCTACATCGTGCGGGAGTGGCTTCCCGACGCCACCGGCCTGGACAAGATCCTCCCGGATGGGCCGCTCGACGACTACGAGGCCTACCAGCTGGTCCGCCAGGTGTCCGATGCGCTGGCGGCCGCCCACCGTCGTGGGCTCTCCCATCTCCGGCTCACGCCCGCCTGCATCCTGCGTACCGACAGCGGGCAGTTCCGCGTCGACGGCATCGCGGTCAACGCGGCACTGCGCGGCCTGCCGAGCGAAGACCAGGCAGAGGCCGAAGTCGAGGACACGAGGGCGGTCGGTGCCCTGCTCTTCGCCGCGCTGACCCGACGCTGGCCGACTGCAGAAGGCCGTGGAGCGCTGCCAGGACTGCCTGCCGGAACGGACGAGGTCCCGCCCCCGGCAAAGGTCCGGCCGGGGGTGCACGCGGGACTCTCCGGCCTGAGCGCCCAGATCCTGTGCCGGACCCTTCCGGGCGACCTCCAGCCGATCACCACGCCGCAGGCCCTGGCCACCGCTGTTGCTCAGCTGCCGAAGGTGCGACCGCCTGCGCCGGATCCCTTGGTGCTGCCCGACTACCCGTCCCATCGACCGCAGTCCCCCAGTACCAACGCGCCGGTTCCGTCCGGTCCTTATCCCTCCGCTCCGCAGGCGGCCCCCGCCCATGCGGTCCGATCGGGGGCCGGCAACCGCGCGCTGAAATGGGGCATGTCGGTGCTGGTACTCGCAGCCATCGGTCTGGGCAGTTGGGGCGTGGCCCAGGCGCTGATCGACCAGGGCTCCGGCAATGGCACCAGCACGCAGCTGCAGCAGAGCCCCGGACCGCACACAGGGGACGGGAAGAACACCGACACGGGGTCGGGCACCGGCACGCTGCTGACCATCAGCGCCGGGCAGGAGTTCTCGCCGCGGACGGGCACTCTGATAGACGGCAAGGACGTGGCCAAGGCCTTCGACGGCAACGCCGCGACGGCCTGGGTCGCCGGGACCTTCAAGAACTACCCCAACTTCGGCAACCTGCCGACCCGGGCCGACGGCAGCGGCATCGTCGTGGACCTCGGCAAGGAACAGAGCATCTCCAAGGTGAAGATCACCCTGCCCTATGCGGGCGGACAGAAGATGGAGATCCTGGCAGCCCCTCAGGGCACCACCGCAGCGCCGACGGACCTGAGCGGATTCGGGGTCCGGGTGGCGGACAGCGCCACCGTGCAGGGGGTTGAGTGGGAGCCGGCCATCCGTCCGGTGACGACTCGGTACCTGCTGATCCATGTACTGGCCCTTCCGGCCAAGTCGAGCGGCGATTACGTCGGCGGCATCTCGGAGATCCAGGTCTACGGCTGATGGAGCCGACCGACGCAGAGCTGATAACCCGTCACGTGGCGGGCGATCGCGACGCCTTCGGGGTCCTGGTGCAACGGCACCGCGATCGCCTCTGGGCAGGGTCCGGCCCGCAGTTGCGGCCGAACCTCCCGGCAGCGGACGCCCTGCAGGACGCGCTGGTGTCGGCCTTCCGGAGCGCGCACACCTTCCAGGGCCGCTCGGCGGTCACCACCTGGCTGCACCGAATCGTCGTCAACGCCTGCCTGGACCGGGCCCGACGCTCCGCGAGCCGCCGCACCCGACCGATAGAGGAGACCCCGCCGGGCGCCGTCGAGCAGGCGGTGGGCACGGGGGAAGCGGCAGACGTCGCTGTGGAGCAGCAGGAAGTACGCCGGGAGCTCGCCGGGCTGCTGGCAGAGCTTCCCGCGGAGCAGCGTGCGGCTCTCGTCCTGGTCGACATGGAGGGGTACTCCGTCGCAGAAGCCGCCGAGTTGCTGGGTGTGCCGGTCGGGACGGTGAAGTCGCGGTGCGCCCGAGCTCGGGCCAAGTTGCTCCCGAACCTTCACCACCTCAGACCTCGCGCCGTGCCCCGAGACGTGGATGCGCAGGACGCGGTTTCACGTGAAACCGTCCGGAACCGGATCTCACGACCGAACGTCACAGCGATGAGCGAGGAAGGAGGTGGACAGCCGGTATGAACGCCGGACACCCCGACACCGACACCCTCGCTGACTATGCGGAGGAGTTGCTGGCCCCGGACGCCGCCGCAGTACTGGAGGCGCATGTCTCCTCCTGCCCCGACTGCACCGCTACCCTGGCCGCGCTTGCCGAGCTGTCGGATCTCCTGGCCGACCAACCCGTCCCCTGGATGCCCGAGGACGTCGCCCGCCGGATCGACGACGCCCTGGCCCAAGAAGCCGCCCAGGAAGCGGTCCAGCAGCCGGCCGAGGAGACGGAGGCGGCTTCCGAACCGCCGCTCCGGCCGCTCCCCAGCGCCCGGCAGGCTCCCCGGCCGCATCGGACCCGGCGGATCATCACCCGCTCGTTGGTCGGCCTGGCAGCGGCCGCGGTCATCGGACTCACCGGACAGGCGCTGGTCCACTCGAGCGGCTCGTCCGAGAGCTCCGGTAGTGCCAGCGTCCGCAGCGGAGCTGCTGCCACCGCGCGCGTGTTCACTCGCAGCAGCCTGGCTGCCGAGGCCAACTCGCTGCTGGCTAGCCACACTTCGTCCGGGTCCACCTCGACCCATCCACAGGCTTTGACCGGCGGACAGGGGGAGTCCGGCACGGTCAACGTCCCCGCGTGTGCGCTGAAGGCGGCCGGTCATCAGGGAGCCGCACCCTTGGCCTCGGGCACGGGGTTCTTCGACGGGACCGCGGTCTACGCCCTGATCTACCCCGACGGCGCCACCTCCCTGGACGTGGTTCTGGTGCGTGCCGACTGCCAGAACCACAGCCCTGGCTATGGCACCGACCGGAACGGCCCCGGCGACGTTCTGCTGGAGCAGACCGTGCCGCGCAGCTGACGCTCTGGGAATGCGAGACACTGGGGAACCGTTGAGCGGGGTGGAACCCGGTGGAAGCGACTCAGGAGCAGCAGTGAGCGACGTCCGTAACGTGATCATCATCGGCTCGGGGCCGGCCGGCTATACGGCCGCGCTCTACACCGCGCGTGCGTCCCTGCAGCCGCTGGTGTTCGAAGGCTCGGTCTCGGCCGGCGGCGCGCTGATGAACACCACGGAGGTCGAGAACTTCCCCGGCTTCCGTGACGGCATCATGGGCCCCGAGCTGATGGACAACATGCGCGCCCAGGCAGAGCGTTTCGGCGCCGAGCTGATCCCGGACGACGTGATCGCGGTCGACCTCACCGGCGACATCAAGAAGGTGACCGACTCCGAGGGCACCGTGCACCTGGCCAAGGCCGTGATCGTGACCACCGGCTCCCAGCACCGCAAGCTCGGCCTGCCCATGGAGGACGAACTCTCCGGTCGTGGCGTCTCCTGGTGCGCCACCTGTGACGGCTTCTTCTTCCGCGACCAGGACATCGCCGTGGTCGGCGGCGGCGACACTGCGATGGAGGAGGCCACCTTCCTCTCGCGCTTCGCCAAGTCCGTGACGGTCGTTCACCGCCGCGACAGTCTGCGCGCCAGCAAGACCATGCAGGACCGGGCCTTTAACGACCCGAAGATCAGCTTCGCCTGGAACAGCGAGGTGCAGCACCTGCACGGAGACGGCGTCAAGCTCAGCAGCGTGACCCTGCGGGACACCCAGACGGGCGAGACCCGGGAACTTCCGGTGACCGGCCTCTTCATCGCCGTGGGTCACGATCCGCGCACGGAACTCTTCAAGGGCCAGCTCGACCTGGACGAGGAGGGCTACCTCAAGGTCGATGCCCCCTCGACCCGGACCAACCTGCCGGGCGTCTTCGCCGCGGGCGACGTCGTCGACCACACCTACCGGCAGGCGATCACGGCCGCCGGCACCGGCTGCTCGGCCGCGCTTGACGCCGAGCGCTACCTGGCCGCCCTGGCCCACGCGGGCCAGTCGACTGCCGAGGCACAGCCTGCCGCGGCCACCGTCTGACCATCCTTCACCACCCGCCCCTTCTTCCCCGAGGAGACATCGTGGCCGGCGCCACCATTACCGTCACCGACGACACCTTCGAGGCCGAGGTCCTCAAGAGCGACAAGCCCGTCCTGGTCGACTTCTGGGCGACCTGGTGCGGCCCGTGCCGCCAGATCGCTCCGGCTCTCGAGGAGATCGCCGCGGAGTACGCCGACAAGCTGACCATCGCCAAGATCGACATCGATGCGAACCCGAGCACCCCGGCCAAGTACGGCGTGCTGTCCATCCCCACGATGAACGTCTACCAGAACGGCGAGGTCGTGAAGACCATCGTGGGCGCCAAGCCGAAGAGCGCCCTGCTCCGGGACCTCGCGCAGTTCATCGGCTGACAGCTCGGCGGAGCCCCGTCTCCACACAGCTCGTACAGAACGCCCCCCGCCTGTTTCACGTGAAACGAGCGGGGGGCGTCGTACGATCATGGCATGTCCCAGCACCGCTCTCCCCACGCGTATCACTGGAAGCTCGGTGACACGGGCCCTGCAGTTGCCGAAATCCGCTTCAAACTCAGCCTGCTGGGGTTGCTTCCGGTCGATGACGGGGCGTCAGACTCCGGCTCGCTCATCCCCTCGGCGGCCGCGCTCTTCGACCCGGCGGTGGATGCGGCGGTCCGCTACTTCCAGCAGCAGCGTGGCCTCACCGCAGACGGCATCGTCGGCCCGGAGACCTACCGGCATCTCAATGAGGCACGTTGGCGCCTGGGAGACCGCGTGCTCAGCTACACACCAAGCAGCCTCCAGGTGGGTGACGATGTCGCGCATCTGCAGCAGCGGCTGCTCGACATGGGATTCCCCACGGGCCGCGTCGACGGCATCTTCGGTCCCAACACCGCACAAGCCCTGGCCGACTTCCAGCGCAACATGGGACTGCATCCGGACGGGACGCTGGGACCCACCACCTTCACGGTGCTGGAGCGACTGGCTCGGACCGTTGTTGGCGGTGCACCCCATGTAATGCGCGAGACCGAGCAGTTGCTCCGGTCCGGCCCTGCGCTTCCCGGCAAGGTGGTCGTGATCGACCCCGGGCACGGCGGTGAGGATCACGGAGTCACCGCCAACGGACTCTCCGAGGCAGAGGTCGTCTGGGACATCACCAACCGCCTGGAAGGCCGGCTCACCGCCCTGGGCGTTCGCACCTACCTCACCCGGACCCATGACAGCGCGGGCGACGAAGCCGCGCGAGCCCGCTTCGCCAACGCGACGGACGCGGACCTGATGATCTCCCTCCACGTGGAGGGCCACCGCAATCCGGCAGCCTCCGGTGTCGCCAGCTACTACTTCGGTGACGACAGCCGCGGGCGCTGGTCGCACACCGGCAAGCAGTTCGCGGGCTTGGTCCAGCGTGAACTCGTCGCCCGCTGCGGCATGGGGGACAACCGAAGCCACGCCCGCACCTGGACGCTGCTGCGGTCCACCCGCATGCCCACGGTGCGCCTGGAACTGGGCTACCTCACCAACGCGGAAGACGCCGCCCGCCTGGCTTCGGCCGACGTCCGGGCTCAGGCCGTGGAGGCCATCGCCGTAGCCGTGCAACGCCTCTACCTGCCGCCGGAGGACGATGCGCCGACAGGGGTGCTTCACCTCCCGCTGGCTCTGGCCTGACAGCGGCTGAAGGGCCGTCAGAGCGGCCGCAGAGACGGTTCCTTCTGCACGGCCCCCAGCAGCCGCTCCAGCGCCACCTCGACCTCGCCCTTCCACGAGATCGCCGACCGCACCTCCAACCGCAGCCGCGGATACCGGGGGTGCGGTCGAACCGTCTTGAAGCCGACCGCCCGCAGATGCTCCGCCGGCAGGATGCAGCCGGGGTGCTCCCACTTGGCGTCCCCGAAGGCCTCGATGGCCTTGAAGCCGCGGCGCACCAGGTCCTTGGCCACCGTCTGCACCAGAACGCGGCCCAGCCCCTGGCCCTGGTAGCCGGGCAGGATGCGAGCGGTCATCAACTGCACCGCATCCGGGGAGATGGGGCTGGTGGGGAAGGCCGTCGACCGCGGCACATAGGCCGGGGGAGCGTAAAGGACGAAGCCGACCGGTGCGTCATCCACATAGGCGATGCGACCGCAGGAACCCCAGTCGAGCAGCACGCTCGAAATCCAGGACTCCTTCTCGAGCTCTGCCATGCCGTTCTTCACGGCCGCCTCGCCGCTCACCGGGTCCAACTCCCAGAACACGCACGACCGGCACGTCACCGGCAGGTCGGAAAGCGAGTCGAGCGTCAGCGGTACCAGCCTGCGTCCCATAGCTCCACGATAAGGCGAAGGCCCGCTGTTTCACGTGAAACAGCGGGCCTTGCGCACCTGGTGCCGTGACCGGCATCGTCGTCGATCGGGTCAGTCTTCCTCGGAATCGCCCTCAAGACCCTGCCGCAGCAGCGCGCCCTCGCCTGGTGCGAAGCTGCCGAGGATGCGATCGAGGTCCTCGACCGAAGCGAACTCCACGACGATCTTTCCCCGCTTCTGGCCGAGCTCCACCTTCACCCGGGTGTCGAAGCGGTCCGAGAGGCGGCTGGCCAGGCTCGCGAACGCCGGGGAGACCCTGCGGCCGGCCCGGGGGCCGCGCGCCTTCTTCTCTCCCTGCCCGGCGCTGTCCATTCCGGCCAGAGCCACGATCTCCTCGACCGTCCGCACCGAGAGCCCCTCGGCAACGATCCGCTCGGCCAGACGGTCCTGCTCCTCCGTGTCGCCAAGTCCGAGCAAAGCACGAGCGTGCCCGGCCGAGAGCACGCCGGCAGCCACCCGACGCTGCACCGGGGGCGAAAGCCGCAGCAGCCGAAGCGTGTTGGAGACCTGGGAACGCGAACGCCCGATCCGGTCCGCCAGCTGCTCATGGGTGCAAGCGAAGTCCTTGAGCAACTGGTCGTAAGCGGCCGCCTCTTCCAGCGGGTTGAGCTGAGCCCGGTGCAGGTTCTCCAACAGGGCATCCAGAAGCAGCTTCTCGTCCTCGGTGGCCCGGACGATGGCCGGGATCTTCTCGAGCCCGGCCTCCCGGGAGGCGCGCCAGCGACGCTCACCCATGATGAGCTCGTAACGCTCCGGACCCAACTGTCGGACCACCACCGGCTGCAGCAGTCCGACCTCCTTGATGGAATGGACGAGCTCGGCGAGCGCCTCCTCGTCGAAGATCTCCCGCGGCTGCCTCGGGTTGGGTGTGATCGTGTCGAGGGGGAGCTCGGCGAAGTACGCTCCGGCGACCGGGCTCAGCTCCTCAGTGCCGAACCGGCCGGCTGTTTCACGTGAAACAGCGTCAGAACCCTGCTGGTCCTCGCGCTCCAGCGTCTGGACGGGGGCGACCGAGCCGATGCCCGCGACCTTGACTGCGGCGACGCCACGCTCCGAGCCGAGGCCCGGCGCTCCCGTCGGGGAAACAGCGCTGCCGTTGCCCGGGACAACGGCCGGCCCGGAGGCAGCGGGGATCAGTGCCCCGAGCCCACGGCCCAAGCCTCTGCGACGCTCACTCACCGGTTCCCCTCCACTGTGCTGTGCTGCTCGAACGACCGGGGCTGCTGCTGGACGAACACCCCGGGACTGGCCGCGTCAGGGCTGTACGCCGCTTCCGCTGCCTTCGCATCGGACTCCGCGCCGCGGAGCGCGATCTCGCGGGCCGCCTCCAGATAGGAGAGGGCTCCGCTGGACCCAGGATCATAGGTCAGCACCGTCTGACCATAGCTCGGTGCCTCCGAGACCCGGACGGAGCGAGGAATCGACGTCCGCAGCACTTCGTGCTGGAAGTGGCTGCGCACTTCTTCCGCCACCTGCGAGGCCAGCCGGGTGCGGGCGTCATACATCGTCAACAGGATGGTAGAGACGTGAAGTTGAGGGTTGAGGTGGGCTCGGACCAGGTCCACGTTGCGCAGCAGCTGCCCCAGACCTTCCAGGGCGTAGTACTCGCACTGGATGGGGATGAGCACCTCCTGCCCGGCCACCATGGCGTTCACGGTGAGCAGGCCGAGCGACGGCGGACAGTCGATGAGGACGTAGTCCAAGGGCTGCTCGTACGCCGCGATGGCCTTCTGGAGCCGACTCTCCCGAGCCACCAGCGAAACCAGTTCGATCTCGGCTCCGGCAAGGTCGATGGTGGCGGGACAGCAGAAGAGCCCCTCGACATCGATCACCGGCTGTACGACATCGGCGAGCGGCTTCCCCTCCACCAGGACGTCGTAGATGGAGGGGACCTCCGCATGGTGGTCGATCCCCAACGCCGTCGATGCGTTGCCCTGCGGATCCAGGTCGATCACGAGCACCCGGGCGCCGTGCAGAGCCAGCGACGCCGCCAGGTTGACGGTGGTGGTCGTCTTACCCACGCCGCCCTTCTGGTTGGCCACGACCATCACACGGGTCTGCGCGGGTCGGGGCAGCGCCTCACCGACCCTGGCCATTGCGCTGACCGCAGCCTGCGCAGCGCGGGCAATGGGCGTGTCATCGGCCAGCGGAGGAGTATCCGAGTCCTGCATGTCCGTCAGTGTTTCACGTGGAACATGCTCTTGAGTACGTGGTCCGGGCACCGGCTCGGCCACAGTCAGAGATTCCGGCAGAGTCTCGGGCATCGCATCGCCCCCCTCTTCGTGCTCGCTGTCGTCAAAATCATTGCGCAGCAACGGGGTTGCGGAAGCCCTTTGAGAGTTATCCACACGGTGAATCGGCCACTGTTCACTCGAAGGAGGGGTGTGTGACCTGGGAGAACGAGGTTGTTCCGCGGCCGCGCGACTGCGGGCCAGAATGCCGGAGAGCAGGGAGCGACGTTTCACGTGAAACACGATGCCCCTTTTGTCACATATCTGACGGTTCGACACTCCGTCGGACACGAACGGGACTTGCGCTGTTTCACGTGAAACACGCGCCACCGAAGGCGGTGCAGCCGCAGCTGGGCCCTACCTAGCGGCGTCGCCGACTGGGGCTCCCACCCCGGGTGGTACGCGACCCCCGAGCCGCCTTGGCCCGTTTGGCCGCCGCTCGGATGCCCCCGGGGCTCTCCCCAGCCTGCACCCGCACCACATGCGTCGGCGTTTCGACCACACCTTCGCCGGCCACGGCCACCGACCACTCCTCGGCGCCGAGCCGCTGCAGGGCGGCCTTGTGCTCGGCCACCTCCTGCTCAGCGGAGTCACCCTTGAGGGCCAGCATCTGGCCATAGGGGCGAAGTAGCGGCAGACCCCAGCCCGCCAACCGGTCCAGCGGAGCCACCGCCCGGGCGGTCACCACGTCCACGGAGATCTTGCCGACCATCTCCTCGGCGCGGCCCCGCAGCACCACCACGTTCTCGAGTTCCAACTGTCGGACCACCTCCTCCAGGAAGGTCGTCCGTCGCAGAAGCGGCTCCAGCAAAGTGATCTTCAGATCCGGCCGCGCCAACGCCACTGGGATCCCCGGCAGCCCGGCGCCGGAGCCGACATCGCACAGCGAGGCGCCCTGCGGCAGCACCTCACCCAACACCGCGCAGTTGAGGATGTGCCGCTCCCACAGTCGCGGCACCTCCCGGGGGCCGATCAGCCCACGCTTCACCCCGGCATCGGCCAGCAACTCGGCATAGCGGACCGCCTTGGGCAGACGGTCACCGAAGACCTCCTGCGCCACAGCCGGGGGCTCAGGGAGCTCGGTCGAGAACTCCTCCGCACCCGACACCGCTTCCACCATTGCCGAACCACTCCCTCGCCACTCGACGACTGTTCCGGGACTACTCTCAACCAGCCTGCAGCATCCGTCCTTCAGGACCGCAGCGGCCCCGCCCACGTACAGCGGGCGGGGCCACGGACCCTTGCTCGGAACTCAGCTCACGCAGGCAGCACCACGACGCAACGCTGCGGTTCTTCACCCTCGGACTCGCTCCGCAGCCCGGCAGCCGCCACGGCATCGTGGACGACCTTGCGCTCAAAGGGCGACATGGGACGAAGCTTCACCGGCTCACCGGTCTCCTTCGCCTGCTGCGCCGCCTCGGCGCCGAGCTCCGCGAGCTCGGCGCGCTTGCGGGCCCGGAAGCCGGCAATGTCCAGCATCAGTCGGCTCCGCTCACCGGTCTCCCGGTGCACGGCCAGACGGGTCAGCTCCTGGAGCGCCTCGAGCACCTCGCCGTCCTGACCCACCAGGCGCTGCAGCGAGCGCTGCGCCCCGGGGCCCTCGCCGATGATCGAAACCGACGCCCGGTCGCCCTCGACATCCATGTCGATGTCGCCGTCGAGATCGGCGATGTCCAGAAGGGCCTCCAGGTAGTCCGCAGCGATCTCGCCCTCCTGCTCCAGCTGGGCGAGCACCGCCTTCGCGGACTTGGCAGGCTCAGCGGCAGCCACGGTGTCGGTGCCTTCCGTCACGGCTGGACTCCTTCAAGCAATACAGAGGTGGGGGTCAGGACTTCTTCTTGGACTGGCCGCCGGCGGTCGCGCGGCCACGCGATCCCGCCCCGGAGCCAGAACCGGAACGCTGGCCGCCGGCACCCGAGCGCTGACCGCCTGAGCCCGAACCGGAGCCCTGGCCACCAGCACCAGAGCCTGACCGCTGGGACTTGGTGGTGCGCTTCGGCTGAACCCGCTGGACGGCGGCCGGAGCCGGAGCCTCCTCGGCCTTCTCGCTGGAGCCCTTCACCAGAGAGGTCAGACCGACCTTGATCTCAGTGCCGTCCGGGTTCAGCTTGCCCTGGGCCTTGAGGCGCGCCTGGCGCTCCTTCCAGGCGAGCGAGCCGGGGGTCGGGTTGCGGCGGATGATGACGAGCTGCTGGCCCAGGGTCCACGCGTTGGAGGTGACCATGTAGATCAGGACACCCACCGGCATGTTGATGCCGAAGAAGATGTAGATGACGGGGAGGACGTACATCATCATCTTCTGCTGCTGCATGTACGGCGTCTTCACCGACAGGTCCACGTTCTTCGTCATCAGCTGACGCGTCGTGAGGAACTGGGTGAAGCACATCGTGAGGATGAAGATCGCCGTGACGATCTTGACCTCAGTGCCGGAGTTGCCGACGAAGGTCGCCGACAGGTGCGCCCCGAAGATGGTGGCGGTGCCCGCGCTCGCCAGCAGGGCCGGGGTGATCACGCCCTTGGCCTTGTTGTTGGCCACGTTCTTGAGCACGCCGTAGAGGGACATGAAGAACGGCGACTGGATCAGCAGCGGCAGGCAGCTGGCCGCCGGGTTGGTGCCGGCTTCCCGATAGAGCTTCATCATCTCTTCGGACTGCCGCTGGCGGTCGTTCTTGTAGCGCTCCTGGATCTGCTTCATCTTCGGCTGGAGCGCCTGCATCGTCCGCATGGACTTGATCTGCTTGACGAACAGCGGGATCATCGCCGCCCGGATCAGCACGGTCAGACCGACGATCGACAGGCCCCACGCCCAGCCCGAGTCGTCACCGAACATCGCCCCGAACACCTTGTGGAACTGGACGATGATCCACGAGACCAGGTAGTACAGCGGGTTGAGGATCGTATCGAGAAACCCCACGGTCAAGCTCCTTGGTGGGCAGTGGGTGATGATGCGGCCGGCTCACCGGTGGTTGCCCGGCCAGGGTTGTTGTGGGGTCGCACCCGCTGGTACCAGACGGGATGCTTGCGGGCGGGGACGTAGTCCACGCCGCCGACGCTCCATGGATTGCAGCGCAGGATGCGCCACGCCGTCAGGACGGAACCCTTCAGCGCTCCGTGGACGCGGACGGCCTCGAACCCGTAGCGCGAGCACGAGGGGTGGTACTTGCAGACAGGGCCGAGCAGAGGACTGATGGTCCACTGGTAGATCCGGATCAGGGCCAGCAGCACGTACTTGCCTGCAAACAGTGCGGCCAGGCCGATCCCCAGTACCAGCAGGTACGTCACTGCCCTGCTCCCGTCGGCGAGGATGCGGTGGATGCGTCAGCCGTACTACGTCGGCCGTCCGCCCGGGGTTCCCGAGGGCGGGACAACTTCCGCAGTGCCGAGTCCAGATCGCGTTCCAGGTCCGCGTACTCCGCATCCGCAGCCGGAGGCAGTGCGCGCACCACTATCAGGCTACCTGCGGGCAGCGCACTCAGACGCTGGCCGATCAGGTGACGTAGCCGACGCTTCACACGATTGCGAACCACGGCCTTGCCCACAGCCTTGCTCACGACAAAACCCGCACGCGCCGGTGAGTCGGGCTCCCCGGGGGCGTGCGGGCTCGTCGGTACCGCAGACGGCGCCTCGGCAAGGTGGACGACGAGCAGGGGACGACCGGCCCTACGGCCGTGTCGGAACGTCTGCGCGAAGTCCTCGCGCCGCCTCAGCCGATGCTCGGAGGGCAGCACGACATGACGACCTTGTCTCAGGCGGACAGGCGGGCGCGACCCTTGCCACGGCGCGCGGCGAGGATGGCGCGGCCGGCACGGGTGCGCATACGCAGGCGGAAGCCGTGGGTCTTCGCACGACGGCGGTTGTTCGGCTGGAAGGTGCGCTTGCTCACGGGGGAACTCCAGGTCAATCGAAGGGGTGGCGGGTGTATCGCTTGGCCGTCACCGTGCGTCCGCGCGATCCCCGGCAGCCTGTCGGCTACGGTGATCCACGACGCCCGACTGCGCACCATGGCTTGCGGAGATTCCGCGGGCATGCGGCAGCGGCCATCGACAACTCGACCTCGTTACGGTACGTGGAACCGGCCGGACGGGTCAAACCAGCCTGCCGCGACACGTTGTTCACACCCTGTGGACAACGACTTGAACGAGGCAGGCCCGGCCACCTACGGTTGACGGACTTTCCCCTGCGGTCGCTTGAACCTCTGAATCCGAACTTCCAGGTTCGCTCCGTCCCGTCCTCCTGTCTCCGAAGGCGCGTGCACCAGTGGCTGATACTTCCGATTACGCGACCGTCTGGGCGCGGGTCGTCGAGCGGCTGGGGAACGACCCGAACGTCGAGGCCATGGACCGCAAGTGGATCCAGCGCACGCATCTGATCGGGACCATGGGCGGCACCGCGCTGCTGGCCACGCCCAACGAGTACGCGAAGCAGATCCTCGAGAGCCGGCTCTTTCAGCCGATCTCGGAGCAGCTCAGCCACGAACTGCAGCAGCCCATGCGCATCGCGGTGATCGTGGACGCCAACGCGGCTCCCGCCCCCGCGCCGCTTCCGCAGCAGCCCCCGGCCCCAGGCCCCTCCTACGGCGGCGGCTACGGGTCACCGAGCCCCACCCCCGGCTACTTCGGCGGCTATCCCCAGCAGCCCGCTCAGCCGGCGTACCACCAGCCCTACAGCGAGCCCCAGCCCTATCCGGAGACACCGCTCTACCAGGAGCCGGGCTACCACCAGGAGACCGGCTACCCGGAGCCGCCCTCCTTCGGTGATCCCCAGCAGGACGAGTGGGCCCCGCAGCCGCTGCTGCCGCTCCCCCCCTCGCTGCCTGGTCCCGGGGCACCCGGAGCCGAGCTGGATCGGGTGGAGCCGCCGCAGGCCTCTGTGCAGCAGCCGCCCGTCCAGGGCCCTGAGCTGCCACCCAACCGCCCCGGCACCGGGTCGAGCGGCACGCCCGCGCTGATCGGGGCCGGCAAGGGCGGCAACGAGCCGGCTGCCCGGCTCAACCCCAAGTACCTGTTCGAGACCTTCGTCATCGGCTCCAGCAACCGCTTCGCGCACGCCGCCGCGGTGGCCGTGGCCGAGGCACCGGCGAAGGCCTACAACCCGCTCTTCATCTACGGCGAGTCCGGCCTGGGGAAGACGCACCTGCTGCATGCCATCGGGCACTACGCCAGCAGCCTCTACCAGGGCACCCGGGTCCGGTACGTGAGCTCGGAGGAGTTCACCAACGAGTTCATCAACTCGATCCGCGACGACAAGGGCGACGGCTTCCGGCAGCGGTACCGGGACATGGACATCCTGCTGGTCGACGACATCCAGTTCCTGCAGAACAAGGAGTCGACGCAGGAGGAGTTCTTCCACACCTTCAACACCCTGCACAACGCCAACAAGCAGATCGTGATCTCCTCCGACCGGCCGCCGAAGCAGTTGGTGACTCTGGAGGACCGGCTGCGCAACCGCTTCGAGTGGGGGCTCACCACCGACGTCCAGCCCCCCGAGCTGGAGACGCGGATCGCGATCCTGCGCAAGAAGGCCATCCAGGAGCAGCTGAACGCCCCGGCCGAGGTGTTGGAGTTCATCGCCTCGCGGATCTCGCGGAACATCCGCGAGCTGGAGGGCGCGCTGATCCGGGTGACGGCCTTCGCCAGCCTCAACCGCGCGCCGGTGGATCTGCAGCTGGCCGAGATCGTGCTCAAGGACCTGGTGCCGGGCGGCGAGGACGACGGACCGGAGATCACGGCCGGCGTCATCATGCAGCAGACCGCCGCCTACTTCGGGCTGACGGTGGAAGACCTCTGCGGCTCCTCACGCAGCCGGGTGCTGGTAACGGCACGGCAGATCGCCATGTACCTCTGCCGCGAGCTGACCGACCTGTCGCTCCCCAAGATCGGCGCTCAGTTCGGCGGCCGTGACCACACCACCGTGATGCACGCGGACCGGAAGATCCGCACGATGATGGCGGAGCGGCGGGCCATCTACAACCAGGTGACCGAGCTCACCAACCGCATCAAGAGCTGAGCCTGTCAACCGCCCAAGGCGGCAAGCATGTTCGAAGGGGTGCCCCCGGGCGCCCCTTCGGTGTTTTCTCCACAGTTCCCACAGCAGGGACTCGTCCACACCCTGGGGAACAGCGGGTTATCCAGAACTCGTCCACAGGAGCGGCGGGGATGGGAGGATCGTGCCAGCTCAGCTGCCTGTGGACTTGTGGGCGCGAGTTCCCCACAGGCTGTGGACAACTGACGGGGCGTCAACCGGGTGCCAGAGTTTTCCACGCACTGTCCCCAGGCAGGGGCCGGTTGTCCCCAGCTGGGGGCAGGTTCTCCACACGAACATCCACAGTTCGGCAACAACGGAGCCCATTTCACCGCGCCGAGTGAATTGGGCCTCGCCGAGTTGCCGGTGGGGCTGGGGAAGAGCGGTGGAAAAGCTGGGGACGGTGATGGGGAAAACCTGGGGACAACCGCTGTGGCCTGTGGGAACCGCTCCTGCCGTCCACAGCACCCCTAGTTTTTCCACCGGCGGCGTCCCCAGGCGATGTGGACAGAAAATGGGCCCCGACCAGGGAGAAAAGGGGTTATCCACGGTATCCACAACCCCTACTACTACTCCCCCACAGATAGACCTCGAGCATGATCGAAAAGCAGGTGGGCGGTGGATCTGTGGAGAACGGCCGCGGGACGGAGGTTCGACACGGTTCTCGGCCCATCGGCCTCGGCTGTCCGTGGTATGCGTCAGACTGTTCTCTGGCAACGAGAGCCAGGGCGGTGCCGGTCCATCCGGATGCTCCCCACCCGGAGCGCTCTCCCAAACAGCAGCTCGTGCAGTTCCACCCACAGGAGGCGGTTTCCGGTGAAGTTCCGGGTCGAGCGTGACGTCCTCGCGGAGGCCGTGGCCTGGGCCGCGCGCAGCCTCCCGGCCAGGCCCCCGGTGCCGGTCCTGGCTGGTCTGCTCCTGACGGCAGAGGAGGGCAGGCTGAGCCTGTCCGGCTTCGACTACGAGGTCTCCGCCCGGGTGGAGGTCGAGGCGGACGTCGAGGAGGCCGGCACCGCCCTGGTCTCCGGCCGCCTGCTGGCCGACATCTCGCGCGCGCTGCCCAACCGGCCGGTGGAGATCTCCACAGACGGTGTACGGGTGCTGGTGCTCTGCGGCAGCTCCCGGTTCACCCTCCCCACCCTGCCTGTGGACGAGTACCCGGCCCTGCCCCAGATGCCCTCCGTCTCCGGCGTCATCCCCGGCGACGCCTTCGCGGCGGCGGTCGCCCAGGTCGCCGTAGCGGCCGGACGGGACGACACGCTGCCGGTGCTCACCGGTGTCCGGGTCGAGATCGAGGAGGACCGGGTCACCCTGGCCGCCACGGACCGGTACCGCTTCGCCGTTCGTGAACTGCTGTGGAAGCCGGAGCAGCCGGGCCTGGCCTCGGTCGCCCTGGTGCCCGCCAAGACGCTGCTGGACACCGCCAAGTCGCTCAGCGCGGGGGACAACGTCTCCATCGCGCTGGCGGGCAGCGGCAAGGGCGAAGGCCTGATCGGCTTCGAGGGGGCCGGGCGGACCACCACCACGCGGCTCCTGGAGGGCGAGTTCCCGAAGTTCCGCAGCCTCTTCCCGACCGAGTTCAGCGCGGTCGCCAACGTGCCCACGGCGGCCTTCGTGGAGGCGGTCAAGCGCGTCTCCCTGGTGGCCGAGCGGAACACCCCGGTCCGGCTGAGCTTCGAGCAGGGCGTGCTCACCATCGAGGCGGGCTCCGGCGACGACGCCCAGGGCTCCGACCGGATCGACGCGGACCTGGAGGGCGACGACATCTCGATCGCCTTCAACCCGGCCTACCTGCTGGACGGCCTGTCCGCGATCGACGCCCCGGTGGCCCAGCTGAGCTTCACCACGTCCACCAAGCCGGCCCTGATGAGCGGGAAGCCCTCGCAGGAGGCCGAGGCCGACGAGAGCTACAAGTACCTGATCATGCCGGTGCGCCTCTCCGGCTGATGCTCCGTCAGTGTCCCGTCCCCAGGCTGGGGACGGGACACGCGGCTGTCCGGCCCCCGGTGCGGCGTAGGCTCGTCCCCGGCGGCAAGGGCGCCGCGCGCCGATTCGTCACCACGGACAGAAGGACTTCTCATGCAGCTCGGACTCATCGGTCTCGGCAAGATGGGCGGCAACATGCGCGAGCGGATCCGCCGCGCCGGCCACACCGTCGTCGGGTACGACCGCAACCCCGACCTCGCCGATGTCTCCAGCCTCAAGGACCTGGTGGACGCCCTGGAGGCGCCCCGCGTGGTGTGGGTGATGGTCCCGGCCGGTGGGCCGACCCAGAGCACGATCGACGAGCTGGCCGAGCTGCTGGAGCCGGGCGACGTCGTCGTGGACGGCGGCAACTCCCGGTGGACCGACGACGAGAAGCACGCCGAGGAGCTGGGCAAGAAGGGCATCGGCTTCGTCGACTGCGGTGTGTCAGGCGGTGTCTGGGGCCTGCAGAACGGCTACGCCCTGATGTACGGCGGCGCCGAAGCGGACGTCGCCAAGGTCCAGCCGATCTTCGACGCCCTCAAGCCGGAGGGCGAGTACGGCTCGGTGCACGCGGGCAAGGTCGGCGCCGGGCACTTCGCCAAGATGGTCCACAACGGCATCGAGTACGCCATGATGCAGGCCTACGCCGAGGGCTGGGAGCTGCTGGAGGCTGTGGACAGCGTCACCGACGTGCGCGAGGTCTTCCGCTCCTGGAAGGAGGGCACGGTCATCCGCTCCTGGCTGCTGGACCTGGCCGTGGACGCCCTCGACAAGGACGAGCACCTGGAGGGCCTGCGCGGCTTCGCGCAGGACAGCGGCGAGGGCCGCTGGACGGTGGAGGCGGCGATCGACAACGCGGTGCCGCTCCCGGCGATCACAGCGAGCCTGTTCGCGCGGTTCGCCTCCCGGCAGGAGGACAGCCCGCAGATGAAGATGATCGCGGCGCTGCGCAACGAGTTCGGCGGCCACGCGGTCGAGAAGAAGTAGTTGCACGTCGAGTAGGGGCGCGGGCCACCGCGCGAGCCACCCGCTGCCGGCGCGTAGTGGGAGGGGCGCGCGGTGGCTCGCGCCCCTCAGCTGTTCTGTAGGGGAGAACGTGCACGTTTCGCACCTGTCGCTGGCTGACTTCCGGTGCTACGAGCGGGCCGAGGTGCCGCTCGAGCCGGGGGTGACGGTGTTCACCGGGCCGAACGGGCAGGGGAAGACGAACCTGGTCGAGGCGGTGGGCTATCTGGCCACCCTCGGCAGCCACCGGGTCGCCGGGGACGCTCCCCTGGTCCGCCTGGGCGCCCAGCGGGCGATCGTGCGGGGAGCGGTGGTGCGCGACCAGCGCACCACCCTCATCGAGTTGGAGCTGAACCCGGGCCGGGCCAACCGGGCCCGGATCAACCGCTCCGACAACGTGCGCCCCCGGGACGTGCTCGGGCTGCTGCGCACGGTGCTGTTCGCGCCGGAGGATCTGGCGTTGGTCAAGGGCGATCCGGGGGAGCGGCGCCGGTTCCTGGACGAGCTGCTGACCGCCCGGGCCCCGCGGCTGGCCGGGGTGCGCCAGGACTACGAGCGGGTGCTCAAGCAGCGCAACGCGCTGCTCAAGTCGGCGGCGATGGCCCGGCGTTCGTCCGGCCGGGTGGACCTGTCCACGCTCGACGTGTGGGACGACCACCTCGCGCGCGCCGGAGCGGAGTTGACGGCCTATCGGCTGCAGGCGGTGGACGCGCTGCAGCCGTTGGTGGCGCGGGCGTACGAGGAACTGGCGCCGGGGGGCGGTCCCACACTCATGCAGTACCGCAGCTCCATGGGCGAAGGGGTGCCGCTCGCGCCGGACCGCGAGGTGGTGTACGCCTCGCTGCTGTCCGCGCTGGGGGCCGCGCGCAAGCAGGAGATCGAGCGGGGGATGACCCTGGTCGGCCCGCACCGGGACGAACTGGTGCTCCAGCTCGGCGAGTTGCCGGCCAAGGGCTATGCCAGCCACGGCGAGTGCTGGTCCTACGCGCTGGCCCTGCGCCTGGCCTCCTACGAACTGCTGCGTGCGGACGGCGGTGAGCCGGTGCTGATCCTCGACGACGTCTTCGCCGAGTTGGACGCCCGCCGGCGGGAGCGGCTGGCCGAGTTGGTGGCGGCGGGCGAGCAGGTGCTGGTGACCGCGGCGGTGCCGGAGGACGTGCCGGACGCGCTGGCCGGGACGCGCTTCGCGGTGGCGGACTGCACGGTCGAGCGGGTCCGCTGAGCCGTAGGCTGAACGTTGTCCACAGGCTGGGGAAGGCGGACGGCAGTGAGCGACGAGACAGCTGGTGCGCAACCCGGAACGGCTGACTCTGGTGCGGGCACCCAGGGTGCGGGCACCCCGGACGCGGCCGCGCCGGAGCTGTCCGGGGTCGATCTGGCGCGCGTCGCCCTGCGGGCGGCCCGGGAGCAGGCGCGGCAGCGCGGCGAGCAGGCCCAGCAGAAGAAGCAGGTGCGCCGGGGCGGCGGGCTGCGCAGCGGGGCCCGGGCGGACGGCCGCGACCCGCAGCCGCTGGGCGCGGCGATCTCCCGGCTGATCGAGGAGCGGGGCTGGGAGGCCCCGGCCGCGGTGGGCGGGGTGATGGGCCGGTGGCCGGAGATCGTGGGGCGGGAGATTGCCGTCCACTGCGAGCCTGAGCACTTCGACGAGGAGGAGCGGGTGCTGTCGGTGCGCTGCAGCTCCACCGCCTGGGCGACTCAACTGCGGCTACTGGCACCCCAGTTGGTGGCCCGACTGAACAACGACCTGGGCCGCGGCACGGTGCGCTTCCTCAAGGTGCAGGGGCCGGCCGGGCCGTCACGGCGGTACGGGGGGCGGCTGCGGGCGCCGGGCAGCAAGGGGCCGGGGGACACCTGGGGCTGACCGGGTCGCGTGGGTGATCGTCGCGAAGCGACGGAAGGGCCTTCTGAGCGCTTTTGGCCCCCTGGCCGGGTGTCCCCACATGTCGAGTGTGGGTTGAAGTCCGGCACGGGCCGTTCCAGGGCCGTCAAACGCCCAACTCTGTCGGTGGTACCGGTAGACTGGAAGTCAAACACTGCCGCTAGCGGTGAAGAGTCGAAACGCCGTGGCCGCTTCCGTCCTGCCCATGAGGGCCGGTGGCGGCCCGCGCTTGTGCCAGAGAGGGCGATTCGTGGCCGAGTCCGGCAACCCCAACCAGTCCCCAGACGTCCCCGAGCCCGCGCCGGAACCGGCACAGCCCGCATCGGCCCCGAACAGCGCGAAGGACGAGCAGTCCTACGACGCCAGCGCCATTCAGGTGCTGGAGGGCCTCGAGGCCGTGCGCAAGCGTCCCGGCATGTACATCGGCTCCACCGGCGAGCGCGGTCTGCACCACCTGGTCCAGGAGATCGTCGACAACTCGGTCGACGAGGCGCTGGCCGGCTTCGCCGACAGCATCGACGTGACCATCCTTCCCGACGGTGCGGTGCGCTGCGTGGACAACGGCCGCGGTATCCCCGTCGATGTGGAGAAGTCCACCGGCAAGCCGGCCGTCGAGGTGGTGCTGACCGTGCTGCACGCGGGCGGCAAGTTCGGCGGCGGCGGGTACGCCGTCTCCGGTGGTCTGCACGGCGTCGGCGTCTCGGTCGTCAACGCGCTGTCCACCCGGCTGGCCGTCGAGGTCAAGCGGGACGGCTACCGCTGGACGCAGGAGTACAAGGGCGGCGTGCCGACGGCCCCGCTGGCGAAGCACGAGGCCACCGACGAATCCGGGACCACGGTCACCTTCTGGGCCGACCCGGAGATCTTCGAGACCACGGACTACTCCTTCGACACGCTCTCCCGGCGCTTCCAGGAGATGGCCTTCCTCAACAAGGGCATCTCCATCTCGCTGACCGACGAGCGCCCGGACCACACCGACGACGAGGGCAAGCCCAATTCGGTGCGGTACCACTACGAGGGCGGCATCTCGGACTTCGTGAAGTACCTCAACTCCCGTAAGGGCGAGGTCATCCACCCCTCGGTGATCGACTTCGAGGCGGAGGACAAGGAACGGACGATGTCCGTCGAGATCGCGATGCAGTGGAACACCTCGTACAACGAGGGCGTCTACTCCTTCGCGAACATCATCCACACCCATGAGGGCGGTACCCACGAGGAGGGCTTCCGGGCCGCGCTCACGGGTCTGGTCAACCGGTACGCGCGCGACAAGAAGCTGCTGCGCGAGAAGGACGACAACCTCACCGGTGAGGACATCCGCGAGGGCCTGACCGCGATCATCAGCCTGAAGCTGAGCGAGCCGCAGTTCGAGGGGCAGACCAAGACCAAGCTGGGCAACACCGAGGCGAAGACCTTCGTCCAGCGTGTGGTCAACGAGCACTTCGCCGACTGGCTGGACCGCAACCCGAACGAGGCCGCGGACATCATCCGCAAGGCGATCACCGCCGCCACCGCCCGCGTCGCCGCCCGCAAGGCCCGGGATCTGACGCGCCGCAAGGGGCTGCTGGAGTCCGCCTCGCTGCCGGGCAAGCTCTCGGACTGCCAGTCCAAGGACCCGACCGAGTGCGAGATCTTCATCGTCGAGGGCGACTCCGCCGGCGGCTCAGCCAAGCAGGGCCGTGACCCGCGGATCCAGGCGATCCTGCCGATCCGCGGCAAGATCCTCAACGTCGAGAAGGCGCGCATCGACAAGGTGCTGCAGAACACCGAGGTGCAGGCGCTGATCTCGGCCTTCGGCACCGGCGTGCACGACGACTTCGACCTCGAGAAGCTCCGCTATCACAAGATCATCCTGATGGCGGACGCCGACGTCGACGGTCAGCACATCTCCACGCTGCTGCTGACCCTGCTCTTCCGCTTCATGCGCCCGCTGATCGAGGGCGGCCACGTCTTCCTGGCCCGGCCGCCGCTCTACAAGATCAAGTGGGGCCGGGACGACATCGAGTACGTCTACAGCGAGCGCGAGAAGGACGCCGCCCTCGAGGCGGGCCGCCAGGCCGGACGCAAGCTGCCCAAGGACGACGCGATCCAGCGCTTCAAGGGTCTGGGCGAGATGAACGCCGAGGAGCTGCGGGTCACCACCATGGACCGCGACGTGCGCCTGCTGTCCCAGGTCACCCTCGACGACGCGGCCCGTGCGGACGACCTGTTCTCGATCCTGATGGGTGAGGACGTCGAGGCCCGCCGGTCCTTCATCCAGCGCAACGCCAAGGACGTCCGCTTCCTGGACGTCTGAGTCCCCGGCAGCCACAGCGAAAGGAAACCGACCCACCGTGGCCGACGACCACACCCCCGGGGACACTCCCGAGGAGCCCCAGGACTCCCTGCAGGAGCCCGCGCCGGAGACCGGCAACCTCCGCATCGAGCAGGTCGAGCTCGAGACGGAGATGCAGCGCTCGTACCTCGACTACGCGATGTCCGTCATCGTCTCCCGGGCGCTGCCGGAGGTCCGTGACGGCCTCAAGCCGGTGCACCGGCGCGTGCTCTACGCGATGTACGACGGCGGCTACCGCCCCGACCGCGGCTACTACAAGTGCGCCCGCGTCGTCGGCGACGTCATGGGCAACTACCACCCCCACGGCGACACCTCGATCTACGACACCCTGGTCCGCCTGGCCCAGCCGTGGTCCATGCGGATGCCGCTGGTGGACGGCAACGGCAACTTCGGCTCCCCGGGCAACGACCCGGCCGCCGCCATGCGGTACACCGAGTGCCGGATGATGCCGCTGGCCATGGAGATGATGCGGGACATCGACGAGGAGACCGTCGACTTCTCGCCCAACTACGACGGCCGCTCCCAGGAGCCGGACGTCCTGCCCAGCCGCTTCCCCAACCTGCTGGTCAACGGCGCCACCGGCATCGCGGTCGGCATGGCCACCAACATCCCGCCGCACAACCTGCGCGAGGTGGCGTCCGGCGCGCTCTGGTACCTGGCCAACCCGGAGGCTCCCAACGAGGAGCTGCTGGAGGCCCTGATCGAGCGGATCAAGGGCCCCGACTTCCCGACCGGGGCGCTGATCGTCGGCCGCCGCGGCATCGAGGAGGCCTACCGCACCGGCCGCGGTTCGATCACCATGCGCGCGGTGGTCGAGGTCGAGGAGATCCAGGGCCGCCAGTGCCTGGTGATCACCGAGCTGCCCTACCAGGTCAATCCGGACAACCTGGCGCTCAAGATCGCCGATCTGGTGAAGGACGGCCGGATCGGCGGCATCGCCGACGTCCGTGACGAGTCGTCAGCCCGCACCGGAACCCGGCTGGTGGTCGTGCTCAAGCGCGACGCCGTGGCCAAGGTCGTGCTGAACAACCTGTACAAGCACACGGACCTGCAGACCAACTTCGGCGCCAACATGCTGGCCCTGGTCGACGGCGTGCCGCGCACACTGTCGCTGGACGCCTTCATCCGGCACTGGGTCAACCACCAGATCGACGTCATCGTCCGGCGCACCCGGTTCCGGCTGCGCAAGGCCGAGGAGCGCGCGCACATCCTGCGCGGCCTGCTCAAGGCCCTGGACGCGATCGACGAGGTCATCGCCACCATCCGCCGCTCGCAGACGGTCGACCTGGCCCGCGGCGCGCTGATGAGCCTGCTGACCATCGACGAGATCCAGGCCAACGCGATCCTGGAGATGCAGCTGCGTCGACTGGCCGCCCTGGAGCGGCAGAAGATCGTCGACGAGTACGACGAGCTGATGGCGAAGATCAAGGAGTACAACGAGATCCTCGACTCGCCGGCCCGGCAGCGCGCGATCATCTCCGAGGAGCTGACCGCCATCGTCGACAAGTACGGCGACGACCGGCGCTCGACGCTCATCCCCTACGAGGGGGACATGTCCGTCGAGGACCTGATCGCCGAAGAGGACATCGTCGTCACCATCACCCGCGGCGGCTACGTCAAGCGCACGCGCAGCGACCTCTACCGCTCGCAGAAGCGCGGCGGCAAGGGCGTGCGCGGTGCGCAGCTGAAGCAGGACGACATCGTCGACCACTTCTTCGTGACGACCACGCACAACTGGATCCTCTTCTTCACCAACAAGGGCCGGGTCTACCGGGCCAAGGGCTACGAACTGCCGGACGCCGGGCGCGACGCCCGCGGCCAGCACGTGGCCAACCTGCTCGCCTTCCAGCCGGACGAGCGGATCGCCCAGGTGATGGCCATCCCGAACTACGAGGCGGCCCCCTACCTGGTCCTGGCGACCCGCTCCGGCCTGGTGAAGAAGACGCCGCTGAAGGACTACGACTCGCCGCGCTCGGGCGGTCTGATCGCCATCAACCTGCGCACCGACGAGGCCGGCCAGGACGACGAGCTGATCGGGGCCGAGATGGTCTCCGCCAGCGACGACCTGCTGCTGGTCAGCCGCAAGGCGCAGGCGATCCGGTTCACCGCCACGGACGAGGCGCTGCGGCCCATGGGCCGGGCCACCTCGGGTGTGAAGGGCATGAGTTTCCGTCAGGACGACGAACTGCTCTCGCTGAGCGTCATCCGCCCGGGTACCTTCGTCTTCACCGCCACCGACGGCGGTTACGCCAAGCGGACGAGTGTGGACGAGTACCGGGTCCAGGGTCGTGGTGGCCTGGGTATCAAGGCAGCCAAGATCGTGGAGGACCGCGGTTCCCTGGTCGGTGCACTGGTGGTCGAGGAGTCCGACGAGATCCTCGCCATCACGCTCGGCGGCGGGGTGATCCGTACCCGGGTGGCGGAGGTCCGTGAAACCGGGCGTGACACCATGGGCGTCCAACTGATCAACCTGGGTAAGCGGGACGCCGTGGTCGGCATCGCCCGCAACGCCGAGGGCAGTGCCGAGGACGAGGTGGAGGCCGAGGAAGGCGACGCCGCGCCCGGCAGCAGTGACAATGGCACGGACGACACGACGGGTCAGAGCTGACTCCGGCTCTGACAGGGGACTGCGGGAGGACCAGGGTGAGTGGAGCAGGCGGAGCCGCCGGGGGCGCCGGCACGGGCCGGACGCAGGGCGGCCCGGGGCCGGTTCCGCCCGGAGCGCATGACGCCGGAGCCACCTCGGTGATGCCTACGGTCGCCGGCGGACAGCCGGCGGCGGGCGGGGCCCCGCAGGCCCCCCGTCGGCGCCAGGGCGGCCCCAACGGCCAACAGGCGCAGGCACGGCAGTCCGCGGGCCAGCCCGGCGCCGCTGCTGCGGCGACTCCGGGCCGGGAGGGCTACTCGACTCCGACGACGTACTCGAAGGGCCAGCCGACGCCGCCGCGCGGGACCCAGGTCCCCGCCGCTGCAGCGGCCGCGCAGCAGCGGCCGGCCCCGGCCGCGCCGTCCGGGCGCACCCGCCGGGCCCGGCTGCGGATCGCCCGGACGGACCCGTGGTCGGTGATGAAGGTCAGCTTCCTGCTGTCCATCGCCCTGGGCGTGGTCACCATCGTCGGCACCTCGCTGCTGTGGATGGTGCTCGACGCGGCGGGCGTGTTCAGCTCGCTGGGCGGCACGCTGACCCAGGCGACCGCCAACGGCGGTGACTCGGGCGGCGGGTTCAACCTCCAGGACTACCTGTCCTTCGGCAACGTGCTGATGTTCACCTCTCTGGTCGCGGTCATCGACGTGGTACTGCTGACCGCGCTGGCCACGCTGGCGGCGTTCATCTACAACACCGCGGCCGGCATGACGGGGGGCGTCGAAGTGACGCTGGCGGAAGAGGACTGACGCACCGTCGGATGCGTTTGCGCACCTCGGCGGTCCGACCTGCGGCTCGGTGAGCCGCATCGGATTTGGGAAGACCGCCGAAGGTGCGCTAATCTTTCAACGCACGACAGCGCGGGGCTATAGCTCAGACGGTTAGAGCGCTTCCCTGATAAGGAAGAGGCCACAGGTTCAAGTCCTGTTAGCCCCACCGCACAAGAGGCGGGCATCCACCGGATGCCCGCCTCTTGCGTTCTTACGGAGCCCGGATCACAGGTGTGTATCATCGGCGCCAAGGACGTACTTCAAGGAAGTCGAGGTCGCACGGTGAAGAAGCTTCTCCTGGTAGCACTGGCTGCGCTCGGCGGGTACTTCGTGTGGCGCCAGGTCCAGGCCGACCGTGCCGAGCAGGACCTGTGGACCGAGGCCACCGACCCGATCCCGGCCGGCTCCCGCTGACTCATTCGCGAACGCGTCCCCGGCCATCCCCGGGGGCGCGTTTCACGTGAAACCTTCCGGTACGCTGGTGCAGGTTTCACACCAGGGGCCTTAGCTCAGTTGGTAGAGCGCCGTCTTTGCATGGCGGATGTCAGGGGTTCGACTCCCCTAGGCTCCACAGCACGGAGAAGGACCCCGCCCGTACCGGGCGGGGTCCTTCTCGTTCTCCCGTGTCCTGGTGTTCCGCCGGTCGCCGACGGGGCGTCAGTCTTCCTTGTCCGCCTGGTCCTTGGCGTCGGCGGCGTCCTCGGACTCCTTGGCCTCGACCTCCGGGTCCAGCGGCAGCGAGCCGTTGACGGTGTCGTGGACGGAGGCGGAGGCGCTGGAACCGCCCACCGCCGCCTCGTCGATCGGCAGCGGCGTGGTCGGCGGCTCGACCAGCCAGTCCGGGTGCGCCTGCTTGTCCCACCACTTCCAGGCGGCGACGCCGCCGCCCACCGCTGCACCCAGCAGGGTGAGGAACACCAGGCGCTTGCCCCAGCGGCCCTTCCGGGTGGCCTTGCGGTGCGCCTCCGCCAGCGCCTCGATCTCGGACAGGCTGATCTGGCCGCGCAGCACGGGCAGAGCGGCGGCGCCGCGGTCGTGGACCTCCTGGGCGGCCTGGCTGAGCACCGGTACCGCCCGGTCGCGCGCCTGCAGGGCGGCCTCGGCCGCCGCGAGGCGCGCCTGGACGGCGGCCGCCTTCCCGCGCTCCGTGGCGCGGGAGACGGCGTCCTGGGCCGCCGTCGGGACCGTCGCCTTGGCCTGCTCCCAGAGCGGGACGACACGCCCGTCCACGGTGCTCTGCGCCGCCAGGCGAGCGTGTTCGACGGCGGAGCCGACGCGGGGGGCGACCTTCTGCCAGGCTTCGTCGGTGTAGTGCGCGGCCGCCTCTCGGGCCGCGTCGATGCGGGTCACCTGGGTACCTCCTCCTCGGGCGTCCTGTGTGTCACTTATCCACCCAATGAAAGAGCATGCCGTCAGATTCGGCGGCAGGCGCGCTGGAGCGCACGGCCGTGACTGCGGGTGCGTGGGAGGATGGGGACCGTCAGAGCTGCTTCGGCGGCGCTACGCAGGACTGCAGGAAGGCACATCGTGGCCGAGGAACTGTTCGCCACCCTCAAGACCAACCACGGGGACATCCAGCTGAAGCTGTTCCCCAACCACGCGCCGAAGACGGTGGCCAACTTCGTGGAGCTGGCCGAGGGCAGCCGTGAGTGGACGCACCCGGGCACCGGCGCCAAGACCACCGACAAGCTGTACGACGGCACGATCTTCCACCGTGTCATCGAGGGCTTCATGATCCAGGGCGGCGACCCGCTGGGCATCGGCGTCGGCGGCCCGGGTTACCAGTTCGGGGACGAGTTCCACCCCGACCTCGCCTTCACCCGCCCGTACCTGCTGGCCATGGCCAACGCCGGCCCGGGCACCAACGGCTCCCAGTTCTTCATCACGGTCGCCCCGACCGCCTGGCTGACGGGCAAGCACACCATCTTCGGCGAGGTCGTGGACGAGGCCTCGAAGAAGGTCGTCGACTCCATCGCCACCACGGCCACCGGCCGCAACGACCGGCCGGTCGAGGACGTCGTGATCGAGTCCGTGGAGATCACCCGCCGCTGAGCCCGCAGGCCCTGCGGCCTGGCGGACTCGCGGACGCGGAACCCTGGGAGCCCGGTCTGCCGTTGGCAGACTGGGCTCCCGTACGTTCTCGGGGCCGTTCTGGAGGGAAGTTGAGCGCTGTGTCCCCGACGCCGTCCGACCCGACGCCGTCCGAACCGCCGTTCGGGCAGGCGCCGCAGCACGCGCTGCCCACGTGCTACCGGCACCCGGACCGCGAGACGGGCGTGCGCTGCAGCCGCTGCGATCGCCCAGTGTGTCCCGAGTGCCGGGTGGACGCGTCCGTCGGCTTCCACTGCCGGGACTGCGTCCAGGGCGGCCACGGCGAGGTGCGCGAGGCCCGCACCGAGTTCGGCGGGCAGCTGACCCGTGACGGTGCCCTGGTGACCAAGCTGCTGATCGCCGCGAACGTGGTGGTCTGGGCGCTGCACTACGCCAAGCCGGACCTGGCGTCGGACTGGGTGCTGTGGGGCTACGGCGTCGCCCACGGTCAGGGGTACCGGGTGGTCACCTCGGTCTTCCTGCACCAGGCCATCTGGCACATCGCCACCAACATGTGGTCCCTGTGGGTGCTCGGCCCGCTGTTGGAGTCCGCTCTGGGCCGCGTGCGGTTCCTGGCGCTGTACCTCGTCTCGGGGCTGGCCGGCTCCGCGCTGTTCCTGCTGGTGGCCGACCCGTTGCGGGACTCGGCCCTGGGCGCCTCGGGAGCCGTCTTCGGACTGCTCGGCGCGACCTTCGTGCTGTTCCGGCGCCGGGGCTACCAGCTCGGGCCGCTGATGGGCGTGCTGGTGGTCAACCTGGTGGCCACCTTCGTGGTCACCGGCATCGCCTGGGAGGCCCATGTGGGCGGCCTGGTGGCGGGGGCGGCGACGGCGGCCGGCTTCATGTACGCGCCGGCCGGGAGGCGGCTGGCGGTCCAGCTGGGGACGTTCCTGCTGGTGGCCGCCGCGGTGCTGGGGATGACGCTGTACGCGGTGGCGCAGATCCCTGCGTGAACGGTTTGTCCACAACGGGCCCGCACGCCTGTGCGGGCCCGTTGTGTTGACGCGGGTCTACCCGTGTCCACCTGCGGTTTCTGACTGAGGGTCAGCTGCTGGAGCCCGGCTCCTGGATCAAGTTATCCACAGATAGTCGGGGTTTTTCCCCACTGTGGATAACCGTGTGGACAAGTCAGCTGGTCTTGACCACTACTTCCACTGCGTGGAGACGCCGAAGCCGCCCGCGATGAAGGCGAAACCGATGACGATGTTCCAGTTTCCGATCGCCTGGATCGGCCAGCTCGCACTCGTCACGTAGTAGACGACGATCCAGATGAGCCCGATCAGGAACAGGGCCAGCATCAGCGGCGCGATCCAGCCGCGGCCGGACTTGAGCCGCACCGCTGTCGCTGCCGTCGTCGGCGGCGTGTAGTCCGGCTTCTTGCGGATGCGTGACTTCGGCACGAGGAGCACTCCAGGGGACTGTGGGCCAGGCGTCCGTTAGCGTAGTGGCTCGCGGCATCGGAAGGAGATAAGGGTACGTGCCCGATTCGAAAGAAGTTCCACCGCGACGGCGGAGCAGCGCCCGGATCGTCGGTAGTGTCCTGACCTGTCTGATTTTCGCGCTTGCCGGATTCCTGTTCTACACCAGCGCGCGCACCTCACACGGAACCGATATCCGCAAGGACGACACCTTGCTGCGGCTCTCGGACCTGATACAGCAGCGCAGCCAGCAGAACGCGCAGACGACGGACGAGATCGCCGCCCTGCGGGCGCAGATCGACCAGCTCGCCGCCCAGCACGTGACCAACCCGGCCGACACCGCCCGTCTCGCCGCACTGGAGCGGGCCGCCGGGCTCGAGCCGCTCTCCGGAGCGGGCGTCACCGTCACCCTCAACGACGCGCCGCCCAACGCCACCGCGAAGATCCCCGGCGTGCCCCAGCCGCAGCCCGACGACCTGGTCATCCACCAGCAGGACCTCCAGGCCGTGGTCAACGCCTTGTGGCGCGGCGGGGCCACCGGGATCCAGGTCCAGGACCAGCGGCTGATCTCCACCAGCGCGGTGCGCTGCGTCGGCAACCAGCTGATCCTCCAGGGCCGGGTGTACTCCCCGCCCTACGTGATCAAGGCGGTGGGGGACCGGGCGAGCCTGATCGCCTCGATCAACGCCGACTCCTACATCCAGAACTACCTGCAGTACGTGGCCGCCTACGGCCTGGGCTGGAAACTGACCGAGTCCAAGCAGCTGCACCTGCCCGGGTACACCGGCACCACGGACCTCCAGTACGCGCAGGCGTCCGCCCGTTAGGCTGAGCGCCGAGAAGGGAGGGCCTGCGGTGTACGGCTGGCTCTGGCGGCGTCTGCCCGGCAATGCTGCGGTTCGTGCGGCGATCATGCTGGTGCTGTTCGTCGCGGTGGTGTACGTGCTGTTCCAGTGGGTCTTCCCGAGGCTGGAGCCGCTGCTCCCCTTCGGCGAGGAGACCGTCCAGAACGGCGGGGCCACGCCGACCGGGGCCCCCTCCCCGCAGCCGACCGGCAGCCCGGTGCTGAACGGTCTGGCCAGGATCCCGCTCGAAAGGGCCGCCCGATGACCGCACGCATCCTCGTCGTGGACAACTACGACAGCTTCGTCTTCAACCTGGTCCAGTACCTCTACCAGTTGGGCGCCGAGTGCGAGGTGCTGCGCAACGACGAGGTGAGCGTGGACCACGCCACCCGCGACCGCTTCGACGGTGTGCTGCTCTCGCCCGGCCCCGGCTCGCCGGAGGAGGCCGGCGTCTGCATGGCGATGGTGCATCACGGGGCCGCCACCGGCCTGCCGGTCTTCGGCGTCTGCCTCGGCCTGCAGTCCATCGCCGCCGCCTACGGGGCGGTGGTGGACCGGGCGCCGGAGCTGCTGCACGGCAAGACCTCCCCGGTGCTGCACGAGCAGCAGGGCGTCTTCGCCGGCCTGCATGCCCCGCTGACCGCCACCCGTTACCACTCGCTGGCGGTGGAGCGGGACACGGTGCCCGCGGAGCTGGAGATCACCGCCTGGACCGACACCGGCGTCGTCATGGGCCTGAGGCACCGTCAGCATGCCGTGGAGGGCGTCCAGTTCCACCCCGAGTCGGTGCTGACCGAGGGGGGCCACCGGATGCTCGCCAACTGGCTGGCCGTCTGCGGCGATCCGGGCGCGGTCGCGCGCTCCGAGGGCCTCGCCCCGGTCATCGGCCGGACGGCCGTCGCGTGACGGCACCGGCGGCGGTTCCGCGCGGCGGCAGGGCGGCGGCCCGGCGCCAGGCGGCGCGGCGGCGGCGCGAGTGGCGCAAGATCCTCGCGGTCCGGGTCTTCGGCGAGGCGCTGATCACGTTGGGCGTGGTGATGCTGCTGTTCGTGGTCTACCAGCTGTGGTGGACCAACGTGCGGGCCGACAGCTACGCCCGGGGAACCACGTCCACGCTGGAGAAGCAGTGGAGCGGGGACGCCTCCCAGGCCCAGCACCCGGCGTACCCGAAGACCTTCGCGCCGGGCACCAAGTTCGCGATCATCTACATCCCGAAGCTGGATGTGAAGACGCCGGTGGCCGAGGGGACGGACAAGGAGTCCATCCTCGACAACGGCCTGGTGGGCCACTACGACGGCGCACAGGAGACGGCCTTCCCCTGGTCCGGTGACGGCAACTTCGCCCTGGCCGGCCACCGCAACACGCACGGCGAGCCGTTCCGGTACATCAACCGGCTGCAGCCGGGCGACAAGGTCGTGGTGGAGACGGCCTACGACTGGTACACCTACGTGGTCACCCGCACCCTCGCGCAGACGTCGCCGAGCGACGTGAGCGTGATCGCCCCGGTGCCGCCGGAGTCGGGTTTCACCAAGCCGGGGAAGTACATCACGCTGACCACCTGCACGCCGGAGTTCACCTCGAAGTACCGGATGGCGGTCTGGGGCGAGCTGGTCGAGGACCTTCCCAAGAGCAGCGGCAGGCAGCCGGCGGCCCTGGGCGGCTGACAGTCCGCGGACTTCGCACGGACACACCGGTGGCCCGGGAGCTNTCTGACGGAGGGTCAGCCCCCGTTGCCGCCGTTGCCGTTCCCATTGCCGTTGCCACCGGTCATGCCCCCGATGAACCCGGTCGACGGCGAGGACGTGTCGGTCGGCTGCCCACCGGTCTGGCCCTGGTTGGTGTTGGACTGGTCCGGCGGGTTGATGAGGATGGTCACCACGCTCTGGGACGGTGCGGTGGTGTTGCCGTCGGCCAGCTGCTGGTTCTGGTAGACCTCGGCGACCACGTAGTTGTCCGGGAACCGCGAGTCGTGGCTGCTGGCCACCTGGACGGCCACCTGGAAGCCCGCACCCTTGAGCTGCGTCTCCGCGTCGTTCTGGCTCTGGCCCACGACGTAGGGGATCTGCTTCATGTCCTGCCCGGAGGAGATCACCAGGTTGATCGTGGCTCCGGCCGGCTGCTGGCCGCTCGGGCTGTAGCTGATGACCGTGTCCTTGGCCACCGTGTCGGAGGACTTGCGGTCCTCGGTGCCCACGACGAAGCCCGCGCTCTGGAGCGCCTGCTCCGCGTCCTTGTAGTTCTGGCCCTTGAGGTTGGGCACGGCCTTCGTCGGTGCGCCCGTGCTCATGTGCACGGTGATGGTGGCGCCGTCCTGGAGCGTCGTGCCGGCCGGCGGGTCCTGGGTGCAGACCTGGCCCTTCTGGGCCTTGTTCGGGTCGCAGGCCGTGCTGTCGCCCTTGACGACCCTCAGGTTGTGGCCGAGGTTCGTGATCGAGGCCTGCGCTTCGGTCAAGCTCTGGCCGACCAGGCTCGGGGCCGAGATCGAGTTGTTCGCGGAGCCGCCGAGCAGGGACTTGGTCACGAAGAACGCGCCCGCCAGCACCAGGACCGCCGCCACCACCAGCCAGATGACCGAGGTATTGCGGTTCCTACCGCCGCCGTTCGCCGCGCGGCGGCGGTCGCTGCGGCCGCCGTAGGCCGCGCCGTCGTCGTAGCCGGACGAGCCGTCGTCGAAGCCGTCGCCGCCGACGTCGTAGCCCTGGCCGACGCCGGGCAGGATGCTGGTCTGGCCCGCGGGGGCCTGCTGCGGCATGGCCATGGTCCGGCCGTACGGGTCCTGCGGCGGCTGCTGGCCGTAGCTGCCCATGCCGAAGGCGACCGTCGGGGCGGCGGCCGCCGCCACCGGGAGGCCGTCCAGTGCGCGCTCGATGTCGGCGCGCATCTCGTCCGCCGA